>NZ_JBFAAF010000006.1:0-178765 GCF_040639595.1 Micromonospora sp. NPDC023814 | reverse complement strand
CCCAGCGACTACCCCCTTCACGCCAGCCAACGAGCCGTCAAACACACGGGCTGACCAGACCACCGATCAACCCCCGTTTAACACCAGTCACCTAGGGGTTGTCCCGATCGACATGCTTGACGACGAGGAAGCCGGGTACGTGCTCTACTTGAACGGTGAAGAGCCTGTCGAGATAGAGCGTATAACGCGATAGCTGACGACGGACGTATCGATTGGAAGCAGGTCCGGCACGCCGACTCGCATGCCCGATGGTTGTCATGGTGTTTGGCGCGTCGCGTCGTGTCTTGCTGTTCGTGGCGATTGGGCTCGGCCGTCGTTCATTTGCGCGCGCCGCGTTGCGGTGATCTCTGGGAGTCGGGCGTGAACTTGATTGCCCAGGTGGCCGCTACGGACTCAGATGGGATGACTTCGTATTTGTAGCGATGCGACGTGGGTATGTGCGCGCGGGAGCGCCAGCCGATCAGAGTGTTGCCACAATCAAGCCTTCGCAGTGGTGGGTTTGGCTGCCCGCTCTTGCCTAGTGCCGGACCAGGTGTGCGATTCGGCGCGGCGGGGGCTGCGGCGGCTAGGGTGGTCTGAGCAGAATATCCCGCTGAGGGGGTGAGCACGGATGGCCCAGGCAGCCTTCGCGCCCGAGCCGGCGCCGCAGTCCACCGAGCCGTCGTTCGACGTGTTGCGGTGGCGCGACGAGCCGTGGACCGCCCAGCTCGCCCTCGACCTGTTGCCGGAGACCAACGGCCCCAAGGTTGAGGTCCTGAGCGGAAGCGTGATCGTGACCCCGCACGCCGGAATCGACCACCAGTCGGTCGAACGTGAGCTGCCCTACCGTCTGCACCGTGCCGCCCGCAGGGCGGGCCTGTGGGTCTATCCCGAGATCAACGTGGTCTCGGGCGAGGACCTCTTCATCCCCGACATCGCCGTGCTCCGGTCCTCTGGCGGCGGCCGGCCGGCCGTCGACATCGGTCAGGCCGTCCTGCTTGGCGAGATCGTGTCACCTGGCAACCGGCGCAAGGACGTAATCGACCGGCCGCGCGAGTACGCCGCCGTCGGTGTTCCCTTCTTCCTCCGGGTCGACCTGCGCAACCGGGTGCCGACCATCGCCCTGTTCGAGTTGGTCGAGGGGGAGTACCAGCCGGTGAGCGCGGCGGCGGCCGGCAGCACCTTCACCATGACCGAGCCCTTCGTGTTCGCCGTCGATCCGGCCGATCTCCTCGACGAGGAGGCACCCGAGGAAGGCGAAACGCCGCCGGAGGAGCAGGCCGACGCGGAGGGCTGAGGCTCCCAGCGGAGGCACAGGGATGGTGGGGAAGAATGGCCCGGTGACGTCCCCACGCGATCTTGTTCTGCTCGGTTCCACCGGCTCGATCGGCACGCAGGCCGTCGACATCGTGCGGCGCAACCCGGACCGGTTCCGGGTGGTCGCGCTCGGCGCCGGCGGCGGCAACGTCGAGCTGCTCGCCGCCCAGGCCCTCGAACTGGGCGTCGAGGCGGTGGGGGTGGCGAAGGCGTCCGCCGCGCAGGACCTCCAGCTCGCCTTCTACGCCGAGGCGAGCCGGCGCGGCTGGGCCACCGGCGACTTCAGGCTTCCCAAGATCGTGGCCGGGCCGGACGCGATGACCGAGCTGGCGCAGTGGCCCTGCGACGTCGTGCTCAACGGGGTGGTCGGCTCGCTCGGGCTCGCGCCGACCCTGGCCGCGCTGCGCGCCGGGCGTACGCTCGCGCTGGCCAACAAGGAGTCCCTCGTCGCCGGCGGCTCCCTCGTCAGGGCCGCGGTGACCCGGCCGGAGCAGATCGTCCCCGTCGACTCGGAGCACTCGGCGCTGGCCCAGTGCCTGCGCGGCGGTGCCCGGGGCGAGGTACGCCGGCTGGTCGTCACCGCCAGCGGCGGCCCGTTCCGGGGCCGGCGGCGCGACGAGTTGACGCAGGTCACGCCCGAGCAGGCGCTGGCGCACCCGACCTGGAACATGGGGCCGGTCGTCACGATCAACTCCGCCACGATGGTCAACAAGGCGCTGGAGGTGATCGAGGCGCACGAGCTGTTCGACGTGCCGTACGCCGACATCACCGTGATGGTGCACCCGCAGTCGGTGATCCACTCGATGGTCGAGTTCGTGGACGGGTCCACCCTCGCCCAGGCCAGCCCGCCCGACATGCGGCTGCCGATCGCGCTCGGCATCGGCTGGCCGGACCGGGTGCCGGACGCCGCCGCCGCCGTGGACTGGACCAAGGCCCACACCTGGGAGTTCGCGCCGCTGGACGACGAGGCGTTTCCGGCGGTCGCGCTGGCCAAGGCCGCCGGCGAGGCGGGGCGCTGCCGGCCGGCGATCTACAACGCGGCCAACGAGGAGTGCGTGGCCGCGTTCGTGGCCGGCCGGCTGCCCTTCCTCGGCATCGTGGACACCCTCCGGCGGGTGTTGGAGGACGCTCCCGACTTCGACGAACCAGGTACCGTCGAGGACGTGCTCGCGGCGGAGTCGTGGGCCCGCGCGCACGCGCAGGAGATCATCATCGCGGGTTCGGTGGAAGGAGCTTGATGGCGTACCTGCTCGGGGTGGTGCTCTTCGCCCTCGCGATCCTCATCTCGGTGAGCCTGCACGAGGCGGGGCACATGCTCACCGCCAAGGCCTTTGGCATGAAGGTCACCCGCTACTTCGTCGGCTTCGGCCCCACGCTCTGGTCGTTCAAGCGGGGTGAGACGGAGTACGGCATCAAGGGCATCCCGCTCGGTGGCTTCTGCAAGATCGTCGGCATGACCCCCCAGGACGACGACGTCGACCCGGCGGACGAGCCGCGCGCGATGTGGCGCTACCCGGTCTGGAAGCGGACGATCGTGATGTCCGCGGGGTCGATCACCCACTTCGCCCTCGCCCTGGTCACCCTCTGGGTGATCGCGGTCACCGCCGGCCTGCCCAACCCCGACTTCCCCAGCACCGAGGCCGAGATCCGCAAGGAGCCGGCGGTCATCCAGTTGTCGAAGTGCGTGGTCCCGGAGAACACCCTCCGCGAGTGCACGACCGCCGACCCCGCCAGCCCCGCCGCCCAGGCGCAGCTGCGCGACGGTGACCGGATCACCGCGATCAACGGCGCGCCGATCAACGACTACGGCCAACTGCTGACCACCCTGCGCGCCCTCAAGCCGGGCGACACGGCGCAGATCGCGTACGTCCGGGACGGCCAGTCGGGCACGGCCAGCGCGGTGCTCGCGCAGACCCAGCGCCCCCCGCTGGACGACCCGAAGGGTCAGGTCGCCACGGTCGCCGCGCTCGGCGTCGGCCTCGTCCCCAGCACCCCGACCCGGGTGACGTACGGGCCGGTCGGCGCGTTCGGCGCGACCGCCGACTTCACCGGCGACATGGCGGTCAACACCTTCGAGGCGATGAAGCGCATCCCGCAGAAGGTCCCGGCCCTGTGGACGGCGATCACCGGCGGCGAGCGGGACATGGACACCCCGATCAGCGTGGTCGGCGCGAGCCGGCTCGGCGGCGAGGCGGTGGAGAACAACGCCTGGCTGCTGTTCTTCATGCTGTTCGTCTCGCTGAACTTCTTCATCGGCGTGTTCAACCTGCTGCCCCTGCTGCCGCTGGACGGCGGGCACATCGCCATCGCCTGGTTCGAGCGGGCCCGTTCCTGGGTCTACGCGCGGTTCGGCCGCCCCGACCCCGGCCGCGTCGACTACCTCAAGCTCATGCCCCTCACGTACGCGATGATCCTGATCGGTGGCGCGTTCACGCTGCTGACCATCACCGCGGACGTCGTCAACCCGATCACGCTCTTCTCAAGGTGAGTGCCTGAAGTGACCGCTGTCAGTCTCGGCATCCCGGCCGTACCGCCTCCGCCGCTCGCCCCGCGCCGGGCCAGCCGCCAGATCATGGTCGGCTCCGTGCCGGTCGGTGGGGGCGCGCCGGTTTCCGTGCAGTCGATGACCACCACCCTCACGTCCGACGTCAACGCCACCCTCCAGCAGATCGCCGAGCTGACCGCGTCCGGCTGCCAGATCGTCCGGGTCGCGGTGCCCAGCCAGGACGACGTGGAGGCGCTGCCGGCGATCGCGAAGAAGTCGCAGATTCCGGTCATCGCCGACATCCACTTCCAGCCGAAGTACGTCTTCGCCGCGATCGACGCGGGCTGCGCGGCGGTCCGGGTGAACCCGGGCAACATCCGGCAGTTCGACGACAAGGTCAAGGAGATCGCCAAGGCGGCCGGCGACGCGGGCGTGCCGATCCGGATCGGCGTGAACGCCGGCTCGCTGGACAAGCGGCTGCTGGCCAAGTACGGCAAGGCCACCGCCGAGGCGCTGGTCGAGTCGGCGCTGTGGGAGTGCTCGCTGTTCGAGGAGCACGGCTTCCGCGACATCAAGATCTCGGTGAAGCACAACGACCCGGTGGTGATGATCCGGGCCTACCGCCAGCTCGCTGAGAAGTGCGACTACCCGCTGCACCTGGGCGTCACCGAGGCCGGCCCGGCGTTCCAGGGCACGATCAAGTCGGCGGTGGCGTTCGGCGCGCTGCTGGCCGAGGGGATCGGCGACACGATCCGGGTCTCGCTGTCGGCCCCGCCGGTGGAGGAGATCAAGGTCGGCGCCGCGATCCTGGAGTCGCTCGGGCTGCGCGAGCGCGGCCTGGAGATCGTCTCCTGCCCGTCCTGCGGGCGGGCGCAGGTCGACGTCTACAAGCTCGCCGAGGAGGTCACCGCCGGCCTGGAGGGGCTGCCGGTGCCGCTGCGGGTCGCCGTGATGGGTTGCGTCGTGAACGGCCCGGGCGAGGCCCGCGAGGCCGACCTGGGCGTGGCCTCCGGCAACGGCAAGGGCCAGATCTTCGTCAAGGGCAAGGTCGTCAAGACCGTGCCCGAGGCGCAGATCGTGGAGACGTTGATCGAGGAGGCGCTGCGCATCGCCGACGAGATGGGCGCCGAGCTGCCGGAGGAGCTGCGCGGCCTGCTGCCGGGCGCCACCGTTTCCGTGCACTGACCCACCGCGCCGTCGCGCACCGGCCCCACCGCCACCCGGCGGTCGGGGCCGGTGCGCTTTTTCACGTGGTACGCCGGTGCCCGTTTACCAAACCGTACGTACGTCTTGCTATGGTGTGGGTGTGCGGCTGCTTCCTGAACCGGGTCCGACCCGGACCCTCACCCTCGGCACCCTCGTGCGGACCGTCGGGCGCGGCCTGTGGCTGGTGGCCAGCGCGCTCTTCCTCACCCGCTCGGTCGGCCTCACCGCCACCGAGGTGGGCGTGGGGCTGACCGTCTCGGCCCTGGTCGGCCTGCTGGCCAGCGCGCCGACCGGATACCTGGCGGACCGGCTCGGGCCCCGGGGCACCCAGGTCGCCGCGCTGGTCGCCGGGGGCGCGCTGACCGCCGCCCTGGTGACCGTCCAGTCGTTCGCCGCGTTCCTGGCCGTCGGTGCGGCCACCGCCCTGGCCGACGCCGCCGACCGGGGCGCCCGGGGCGCGCTCATCGCCGGTTCCGTCCCCGCCGACCAGCGGGTCCGCACCCGCGCCTACCTGCGCGCCACCACCAACGTCGGAATCTCGGTGGGCGCCGTGCTCGCCGGCTTCGCGCTCGCCGCCGACACCCGGGCGGCGTACGTGGCGCTGATCCTCACCGCCGCGACGACGTACCTGCTCGCCGCCGCCGTCTTCACCCGGCTGCCGGCCATCGCTCCCGTGCCCGCCCCCACACAGGGCCCCCGGCTGGTCGCGCTGCGGGACCGTCCGTTCCTGGCGTTCACCGTGCTCGACGGCCTGATGTCGATGCACTTCGGGCTGCTCAACATCGCCCTGCCGCTGTGGATCGTCGGGCACACCCGGGCGCCGGCCTGGGTGATCTCCGGGCTGATGCTGGTCAACACCCTGATGGTGGTGCTCCTCCAGGTCCGCGCCGCACGGGGCACCGAGAGCCTCGCCGGGGCGGCCCGGGCGTCGCGGCGCGCCGGGCTCGCCATCGCCGCCGCCTGCGTCCTCTTCGCCGCCAGCGGCGGTCTGCCGACGGTCGCCGCCGTCGCGCTGCTGGTCGCCGGCGCGCTCGCGCACGTCGTCGGGGAGCTGTGGCACTCCGCCGCCGGCTGGGGGATCTCCTTCGGGCTTGCGCCCGAGCACGCCCACGGGCAGTACCAGGGGGCGTACAGCATGGGTTTCGAGCTGGGCCGGATGATCGCGCCGGTGGTGGTGACCACGTTGGCCGTCGGGTGGGGCGTGCCCGGCTGGTTGTTGCTCGGTGGGCTCTTTCTGCTGCTCGGTGCCCTGATGCCCGGAGTGGTCGGCTGGGCCGCCCGCAACCGGGACGCCGCACCCGCGCCGCGACCGGTCCCGGTGCCGTAGTCCCTGTCGCCACTCGACCGGCGCGGCGGGGGGCGGATCTGGCAGGCTGGTATCCGTGCTGACGGTGCCGGTACGGCAACTCGGGGAGTCGGAGCGCCGCGCTGTCGAGCGGCTGCTCGACCTCGACCCGTTCGCGGGCGCGCAGGTCGCGGAGCGGGTCGCCGCGCGCGGCCTGGCCTGGTGGCGCGCCGAGGGTCGGGTGCTGGGCTACGGCACCCGCCGCCACCTGGAGTCCGTCTGCTGGCTGGGCGGCAACCTCACCCCCGTCCTCGCCACCGAGCCGGCCGTCGCCGCCTACGCCGACCTCCTCGCCGGGGAGGAGCGGCTCTGCTCGTCGATCGTGGGTCGGGCCGACGCCGTGCTCGGCCTCTGGGACCGGCTCTCCGACGTCTGGGGGCCGGCCCGGGACGTACGCCCCAACCAGCCGCTGCTGGCGACCGACGCGCTGCCGGCGCTGCGGGCGGACCCGGAGGTGCGGCTGGTGCGCGGCGGGGAGATCGACCGGCTCTTCCCGGCGGCGGTGGCCATGTACACCGAGGAGGTGGGCGTCTCGCCGCTCGCCGACGACGGCGGGCGCGGCTACCGGCGGCGGGTCACCGAACTGGTCCGGGCCGGGCGGGCGTACGCGCGGTTCGTCGACGGTCAGGTGGTGTTCAAGGCCGAGTTGGCGGTGGTGACCCGCCGGACCGCCCAGGTGCAGGGGGTCTGGGTGGCCCCCGAGTGGCGGGGCCGGGGCATCGCGACGGCGGCGATGGCGGCCGTGGTGCGCGACGCGCTGCTGCGGGTCGCCCCGACCGTGAGCCTCTACGTCAACGACTTCAACCTGCCGGCCCGCCGGGTCTACGAGCGCTGCGGCTTCCGCCCGGTCGGCACGCTCGCCACCGTGCTCTTCTGAACGCTTCCGGGCATGGCCCGGATCACCCCGGCGTGGAGTGCCGAACCGGACGGCCGGGGCTAGGCTGGGCATGTTTTTGTACTGACCAGTCAGTCTAGAAAGTGGGCCGGGGTCGATGGTGGTCGTCGAAGCGCGGGGGCTGGGGTTGCGTACCCGGCGGGGATGGGTGTTCCGGGGTGTCGACCTGACCGCCGCCGCGGGCGAACTGCACGCGGTGACCGGCCCACCCGGCAGCGGGCGCACCTCGCTGCTGCTCGCCCTGGCGGGTCGCTTCCCGACCAGCGAGGGACGGCTGACCCGGCACGGCCCCGCCGCGCTGGGGCAGGTCGCCGGCGTGCACGAGCCCGACCCCGCGCTGACCGTCGCCGAGCATGTCCGGGAGCGGCTGCTGCTGCTCGGGCCGGTGCCCCGCCGCCGGCGGCAGTTGGTGCCGGTCGCCGCGCTGCGGGCCCGCCGGGCGTACCGGCGGGACGCCTTCGCCGCCGCGATCGCCGGGGCCGGGTTCACCGGGGAGATGCCCTTCGACCCGGACACCCGGGGGCGCGACCTCACCCCGCTGCAACGGCAGGTGCTCGGCCTGGTCCTGGCCACCCTGGGCGGGCCCCGGCTGATCGTCGCCGACGACGTGGACGCCGGTTGCGACGCCCCGGAACGAGCCCGGCTCTGGGCGACGCTCGCCCGCCTGGCCGACCAGGGCTACGTGGTGGTCGCCAGCGCCCGCGCGGTCGAGGCGGACAGCCCCGCGACCGTGCACCGCCTCGGTGACCCGCCGGCCGCGCCGTCACCCCCCGACGAGGCGGCGGCCTGGCCGCCCGCGGCCAGAGCCCGGCTGACCGAGGCGGCAACCGGATCGCCCGAGGCGGCGGCCGGACCGCCCGAGGCCGCTGCTCCGGGCGACGAGACCGATCCGATCGAGACCGTCGAGGTGGCCCGATGAGCGTCTTCCGGCTCGCCCGGTTCGAGCTGCGCCGGCTGACCCGGGGCCGGCTGCCCCGCGCCGCGCTCGCCGTGCTCACCGTCGTCCCGCTGCTCTACGGGGCGCTCTACCTCTACGCCTTCTGGGACCCGTACGCCAAGCTGGACCGCATCCCGGTGGCGCTGGTCAACGCCGACCGCCCCGCCACCGCCAGCGACGGCACGGTCGTGCACGCGGGGCAGGACCTCGCCGACGAGCTGCTCGACCGGCGGGTCTTCGGCTGGCACGTCACCGACGCCGGGGACGCCGCCGCCGGCCTGCGCAGCGGTCGCTACCACCTGGTCTTCGCGATCCCGGAGGACTTCTCCGCCAGCCTGGCCGACAGCCCGGAGCCCGACCGGCCGGCCCGGCGGGGGGAGCTGCGGGTGGTCAACGACGACGCCACCAACTACCTCTCCGGGCTGCTGGCCCGCACGGCGTTCAGCGAGATCCGCGCCGCCGCCGCGCAGAGCGCCGCCGGGAACTACTTCGAGAAGATGCTCGTGGGCTTCACCGACGCCAAGGCCGAGACCGGCCGGGCAGCCGACGGAGCCGCGAAGCTCGCCGACGGGCTCGACTCCTCCACCACCGGTGCGGGCAAGGTGGCCGACGGGCTGGGCACGTCGCAGGACGGTGCGGGCCAGATCGCGGACGGGCTGGACGCGTCCGCGACCGGGGCGGGCAGCCTCTCGGCGGGGCTCGACAAGACCGCGAAGGGCGCCGACGAACTCGCCGCCGGGCTCGGCGAACTGCGTACCGGGGCGGTGCAGCTCGCCGACGGCACCGCCCGCGCCGCGACGCAGACCCGCGCGGTGGCGGAAAGGGTCAACGGCGCGGCCGGCCGGATCGAGCCGGTGCTGAGGGACAACGCGAAGCGGATCGAGGAGTCGGCCACGGCGATCGCCGAGGGGGCGCAGGCGCTCGCCGACGGGCTGGACGCCCTGCCCCGGCGGGCACAGGAGGCGGTCAGCCAGGCCGAGCAGGTCCGCGACCGGCTCGACGCGCTGGTCGCCGCGCACCCCGAACTCGCCGACGATCCCAGCGTGGTGGCCGCCCGTACGGCCGCGAAGGCCGCCGTCGAGGCGGCCCGCGCCGTGGCCGGCACGCTGGACGACGCCGACCTGACCACCCTGGAGAACCGGATGACCAGGGTCGCCGCCACCGCCCGGGAGATCGCCGCCGGGGCGCCCCACCTGGCCGACGACGTCGTCGCCGCCAAGGCCAAGGTCAACGAGCTGGCCAGCGGGCTAGGCACCCTCGCCGAGGGCAGCGCCAAGCTGCGCGACGGCCTCGGCACGGCGGCCACCGGGGCCGGCGAGCTGCGCGGCGGGCTGTTCCGGCTGGCCACCGGCGCCCGGGAACTCGACGGCGGCCTGCACCGGCTCAGCACCGGCGGCGAGCGGCTCGCCGACGGCCTCACCCGGCTGGAGAGTGGCGCGGGCGACCTCGCGGCCGGCCTGACCCGGCTGGGCGGCGGCGCCGGCGACCTGGCCGACGGCCTCGCCGAGGGGGAGGAGAAGATCCCCGGGTACGCCGACGCGGAGGCCCGCGCCGCCGTCCTCGGCGACCCGGTCTCGCTGGACCGCACCGCCCGCAACGCCGCCGGCGCGTACGGCGTGGGCTTCGCCCCGTACTTCCTCGGGCTGGCCCTCTGGGTCGGCGCGATGATCACGTACATGCTGCTGCGGCCGGTCAACCGGCGGCACGTGATGTCCGGCGCGCCCGCCTGGCGGGTGGCGCTGGCGGGCTGGCTGCCCGCCGCGGCGATCGGGCTGGCCCAGGCCGGGGTGCTCTTCGCGGTGGTGACCCTCGCGCTCGACCTCGACCCGGCGCGCCCGGCGGCCACCCTCGGCCTGCTCGCGCTGGCCGCGCTCGCCTTCACCGCGATCGTGCAGTGGCTCGGCGCGCTGCTCGGGCCCGCCGGCCGGCTCGCCGCGCTGGCCCTGCTGATGCTCCAGCTCACCTCGTCCGGCGGCACCTATCCGGTGCAGACCTCACCGGGCTTCTTCCAGGCGATCCACCCCTGGCTGCCGATGACCTACGTGGTCACGGCCCTGCGGCACACCGTCAACGGTGGGTCGGCCGGGCCCGTCGCAACGGGGGCGCTGGTGCTGGCCGGCTTCGGCGCGGCGGCGCTCGCGCTCACCGTGGTCACCGCCCGCCGGGCGCGCCGCCTGACCCCGGCCACGCTGCACCCCGAGCTGTCCATGTGAGGATGCTGACGGGCCGGAGGTGCGGACGGGGGGAGGGCCGGTGACGGACGGACGGTCGCGGCGGCGGGAGGACACCCGCCAGCGCCTCTTCGAGGCGGCCGTGGAGCTCATCGCCGAACAGGGCTTCTCGGCGACCACCGTGGACGACATCGCGGCCCGTGCCGGGGTGGCCAAGGGCACCGTCTACTACAACTTCGAGTCCAAGACGGTGCTCTTCGAGGAGCTGCTCCGGCACGGGATCGGCCTGCTCACCGCCGAGTTCCGGGCCGCCGTGGCCGGGCTGCCGCCGCGCGAGGCGTTGGCGGCGCTGGTGCGCGCCGAGCTGGAGTACATCCGGCGTTACCGGGCCTTCGCGCAGCTCCTGCTCTCCGAGATGTGGCGGACGAACCGGGAGTGGCAGCAGACGCTGCGGCTGCTGCGCGGCGAGGCGATCGAGGTGATCGCCGAGACGGTCCGGTCCGGGGTGGCCGCCGGCGACCTGCCCGCGGACCTGGACGTGCGGACCGCCTCGTCCGCGCTGTTCGGCGTCGGGCTGGTGGTGGCGGTGGACTGGCTGGTGTTCCAGCCGGACCGGCCGATCGAGGACGTCGAGGAGGCGCTGCTCGGCATCGTCCGCCGGGTCGCCCGGACCTGACCCGGCCGCCCCGCGCCCGGGCGGCGTCGGAAGGTCGGCTCTCGGGTGTCACCGGGTGCCGGGCGGGCCGTAAATGCGTTGAACCGGACACCCCCACCGAGCAGGCTGGACGTCTCCCCACCGCCTTCCCGAAGGGACTCCGATGCGTCTGCTCCGGGACCTGTGGGTCACCTCGCCCCGCCGCATGGCGGTCGTGACCTGCCTGATCGTGTTCGGCGCCGGCGGTCAGGCCGCCGCCGCCGCGCTGGCCGGTCCCGTCCTGGTGCACCGCGCCGCCGGGTTCTTCGCGCTGCTGGCGGTGGCGCTGGTCGCCGCCGTGCTCACCGACCTCGTGGTCAGCCTGCTGATGGCCGGGCTGACCGCCGACTGGTCCGCCGACGTGCGCCGCCGGCTGTGCCGGGTGGCGTTCGGGCAGGACCTGCCGACCCTGGAGACCACTCCGGTCGGCGAGCTGCTCGACCGCATCGACGGCGACGTCTACCAGGTCGCCGCCGCGGTGCGCAACCAGGGCGTACGGATCGCGCAGGCGCTGACGACGGGCCTGCTCTCGACGGTCGTCGCCCTCGCGGTCTGGTGGCCGGCCGGCATCGGGATGCTGCTGCTCACGGTGCTGCTCGCGGTCGGCCTGCGCCGGCCCACCGCGCGGATCGCCCCGGCCCGGATGGCCGAGGAGGAGGCGTGGTCCGACCTCGCCGCCGTGATGGAGGAGGCCGTCCACGGCCAGGACGACGTGCGGACCAGTCTGGCCCGGCCGTACGTGCTGCGCCTCTACGCCCGGCGGGCGGCCGAGGTGCTCGACCGGGGCGTCCGCGTGTGGCGGATGTCGGCCCGGGTCACCACGGTGGCCGCCGGCGCCACCCTGGCCGGGATCGCCGCCGTGGTGCTCGGCGGCGCGTGGGCGCTGGTCGCCGGCCGGGTCGACGGCGCCCGGCTCACCGCCGTCTGGCTGCTCGCGATCGGATTCGGCATGACCGTCGAGCACGTCAGCCGGATGGTCCCCGAGCTCCAGTACGCCCTCGGCGCGTGGGGCCGGGTGCAACTGCTGGCGAACTCCCCGCAGGAGCCGGTGGGCGGAGCCGCCCCGACCGAGGGCGACCTGCTGGTCCGCGGCCTCACCTTCCAGTACCACGGCGCCGAGCCGGACGGCGGGCGCGGCCCCGCGCTGCGCGACGTCCACCTGACCTTCACCCGTGGCCGCTCGTACGCCCTGGTCGGCCGGACCGGCTCCGGCAAGTCCACCCTGGCGAAGGTGCTCACCCGGGCCGTCGACGTGCCACCAGGGACGGTCTTCCTGGCCGGCCGCGACGTGCGCGACCTCGACGTCGAGCAGCTGTGTCGGTGGATCGCCGTGGTGCCCCAGCGCACGGAGATCCTCGCCGGCACCCTCGCCGAGAACGTCGCGCTGTTCGAGCCGGAACTGCGCGACGCCGCCGCCCGGGCGCTGCACGAGCTGGGCCTGGCGGGCTGGATCGCCGAGCTGCCCGACGGCCTGGAGACCCGGCTCGGCGAGGGTGGGCACGTGCTCTCGGCCGGGCAGGAGCAACTGGTCGCCTTCGCCCGGATCCTGGTGCGCGACCCGCACGTGGTGATCCTCGACGAGGCCACCGCCCGTCTCGACCCGGTCACCGAGGCGCGGGTGCAGCAGGCCACCGAGCGGCTGCTGCGCGACCGGATCGGCATCGTCATCGCGCACCGCCTCTCGTCCGTACGCCGCTGCGACGAGGTGGTGGTGATGGCCGACGGGGCGGTGGTCGAGGCGGGCCCGCTGCGGGAGTCGGCCCGCTTCGCCGACCTGCTCGCCAGCAGCCACGCCACCGCGTACGCGCACGCGGGGTCGGGGGCCCGGTCCGGCGGGGTGGACCTGCTGACCGGCCCGTCGGACCCGTGGCCGTCCGCCGGCCCCGACCCGGTGGAGCCGGCGGCCGGGCGGCCGGCCGCGCCCGACGGCGACCCGACGCCGGCGGTGCAGGCGGAGCCCGCGGCGGAAGCCCCGGCGCCGCCCCGGGGGCTGCGGGGCCTGCGCGGGCTGCGGGAGGTCCTGCGGCTGTGCGTCAACGACGCCCGGTACGGGCTGGCCTCGCTCGCGATGTTCGTGCTGCTGGTGGTCCTCGGGATGGACGGGCCGGTGCTGCCCTGGCTCTGGGCCGACCTGGTCGACGGCGTCGGCGATCCCTGGCTGCCGGCGGTGGGGATCGTTGCCGCCCTGCTGGTCACCCTGCCGGTGCACTGGTTCACCGGCTACCGGTTCCCGCAGTGGTGGGTCCGGCAGATGCTGCGGATCAGCCTGCGGCTGGTGCACGGGCAGACCGGGCCGCGCCGGGTCAGCGGGCACACCCCGGCGGAGGTGGTGGCCCAGGGCGGCGACACCGAGCGGGTGGTGCAGCTCGCCGACAACGTGAGCGACCAGGGGATCTCGCTCGTGCTGCTGGCCGCGATGACGGCCGTGACCGGCAGCGTCGTGCCGGGGCTGTTCTTCGCCGGGACGATGGTGGTCTCCGGGCTGGCCGCGACGCTGTTCGGGCCGCGGCTGGAACGCTCCGCCCGGGCCACCGTCGCCGCGCGGGCCGCGTTCGCCACCGCGCTGGTCTCCTCGCTGTCGGCCGCCCGTACGGTGAAACTCGCCGGGGCCACCCGGCCGGTGCTGGCCCACCTGGCCGACCTCGACGTGGTCCGCAGCGACCGGCAACGCCGCGAGATCGCGGTGCAGGTGTGGTCGCGGTCGACCCCGTCGCTGGTCAGCGGCCTGCTGCCGATCGGCGCGTGGGCGCTGTTCCTGGCCGGCGAGCTGTCGGCCGGCGCCACCCTGGTCGCGGTCGCCACCCTGGCGGCGGCCCGCTGGTTCGCCTGGACGACGGCGTCGCTGATCTCGCAGATCCCCTCCGCACGGGTGTGGACGCGGCGGACGGTGGCGATGACCGGGGTGGCGGCGTACTCGGCGGCGGTGCCGGACGTGGACCTCGGCGCGGGCACCGCGCCGGCGCCGGACGTGCCGCCCCGGCGCCCGCTGCGCCGGCTGGAGCTGACGGGCTTCGGGGTCCGGCACACCGACGGGACGGTGGCCGTCCGCGACGTCGACCTGACGGTGGAACGCGGCCAGCTGGTCCTGGTCGTCGGGCCGGTCGGCTCGGGCAAGTCGTCGCTGCTGCGGGCGCTCGCCGGCATCGCGCCGCACACCGGCCTGCTGACCTGGAACGGCGAGCCGGTCACCGAGCCGGAGCTGTTCCTGCGCCCCAACCAGGTGGGTTACGTCGGCCAGCTGCCCCGGGTGCTCTCCGGCACGGTGGCCGACAACATCACGCTGGGCCACCAGGTGGACGCCGCCGCGGCGGTGTCGACCGCCCAGCTCGACCACGACCTGGCGGCGGCCGGGGGCGGGCTCGGGCTGCTGATCGGGCACAAGGGCACCCGGCTCTCCGGCGGGCAGTTGCAGCGCCTCGCGCTGGCCCGGGCGCTCGCGCCGCGTACCGAGCTGCTGGTCGCCGACGACGTGTCCTCGGCGCTGGACGTCACCACGGAGCTGGCGCTCTGGCAGGCCCTGCGCGAGCACGGGGTGACCGTGGTGGGCTCGACCTCGAAGCGGGCGGCCCTGGTGCGGGCCGACCACGTCGTGGTCCTCCTGTCCGGCACGGTCGCCGCCCAGGGCCCCTGGCGCGACCTGGAACCGCACTGGTCCCACCTGGCCGGCTGACCCGCCCTCCCCGGCCCCGTTCCGAGGGGCCGGGAGGGGGTGGGGTCAGAGGGCGCGGGTGTACTGGGCGGGCCAGCTGGGGGTGGCGCCGAGCTTGGCGGCGGCGCGGTGCGGCCAGTACGGGTCGCGCAGGAGTTCCCGCCCGAGCAGGACCAGGTCGGCGTCGCCGGCGGCGACGATCTCCTCGGCCTGCTCCGGCTCGACGATCAGGCCGACCGCGCCGGTGGCCACGCCCGCCTCGCCGCGTACCCGGGCGGACAGCGGCACCTGGTAGCCCGGGCCGACGGGGATCGTGGCGGTGCTGGACGCGCCGCCCGAGGAGCAGTCGACGAGGTCGACCCCGGCACCGGCCAGCTCGCCGGCGAGCACCACGCTGTCCTCGACCGTCCAGCCGTCGGGCTCCCAGTCCGTGGCGGAGATCCGGGTCAGCACGGGCACGTCCTCGCCGACCGCCGCGCGCACCGCGCGGGCCACCTCCAGGGTCAGCCGCATCCGGCCGGCCCGGTCTCCGCCCCAGCCGTCCCGCCGCTGGTTGGTCAGGGGCGAGAGGAACTCGTGCAGCAGGTAGCCGTGCGCGGCGTGGATCTCCACGGCGGCGAACCCGGCGTCGACGGCCCGCCCGGCCGCCGCCGCGAACGCCTCGACCACGCCGGCGATCCCGGCCTCGTCCAGGGCGGTCGGCACCCGGTGGTCGGGCAGGAACGGCGTCGACCCGGGGCCGACCGGCGTCCACCCGCCCTCGGCGTCGGGCACCCCGCCCCGGCGCGGCGCCCACGGCCGGTACGTCGACGCCTTGAACCCGGCGTGCGCGAGCTGTACCGCCGGCACGGCGCCGTGCGCCGCGACGAACGCGGTCACCGGCCGCCAGGCGTCGACGTGCGCCCCGGACCAGAGCCCGGTGTCCTGGGGGCTGATCCGCCCCTCCGGCACCACCGCGGTGGCCTCGGTCAGCACCAGGCCGGCGCCGCCGACCGCCCGGCCGCCCAGGTGCACCAGGTGCCAGTCGGTGGGCAGGCCGTCCGGGCCGGCGGTGTACTGGCACATCGGAGCCAGGGCGATCCGGTTGGGCAGGGTGACCGCGCGCAGGGCCAGCGGCGTGAACAGGACACTCATGTCGACATCCTCTCTACCGGCCGAGGAGGACCTTCCCACGGAGGTCCTCCTCGGCGTCGACGCGACCGTCGGCGGTGGGCGTCGCCCGGACGCCCCCGGGGTCGTGGCGGGGCTGGTCCGCCGGGGTCGTGGCGGGGGTGGCCCGCCGGGACCGTGCCGCAGCGGGGTCCCGCAGCGGCGGGCGGGAGGAGTCCTCAGGCCGGGACGGGGCTGAGGTCCTCCGGCCGGCGGGACCGGGCGTCGGCGTCGGCGTCCGCCGGGTCGAGCGGCGAGCGCCGGCCGGCCGAGTCGTACGCGGTCCGGTCCAGCGTGCCCTCGCGGGCCGCGACGATGGTCGGCACCAGCGCCTGACCGGCCACGTTGGTGGCGGTGCGGATCATGTCGAGGATCGGGTCGATCGCCAGCAGCAGGCCGGCGCCGGCCAGCGGCAGGCCGAGCGTGCTCAGGGTCAGCGTGAGCATCACGATCGCGCCGGTCAGGCCGGCGGTGGCCGCCGAGCCGACCACCGACACGAAGGCGATCAGCAGGTAGTCGGTGACGCCGAGGTCCACCCCGAAGACCTGGGCGACGAAGATCGCCGCGAGGGCCGGGTAGATCGCCGCGCAGCCGTCCATCTTCGTGGTCGCGCCGAACGGCACCGCGAACGAGGCGTACTCGCGGGGGACGCCGAGCCGCTCGACCGAGCGCTGGGTCACCGGCATCGTGCCCACCGAGGAACGGGAGACGAAGGCCAGTTCGATCGCGGGCCAGGCGCCGGCGAAGAAGCGCAGCGGGTTGAGCCGGCCGGCGGCGAGCAGCACCAGCGGGTAGACCACGAACAGCACGATCGCGCAGCCGACGTAGACGGCGGTGGTGAACTTCGCGAGCGGGGCCACCAGGTCCCAGCCGTACGAGGCGACGGCGTTGCCGATCAGGCCGAGCGTGCCGATCGGGGCGAGCCGGATGACCCACCAGAGCGCCTTCTGGACGATCTCCAGCAGCGCCCGGTTGAGCGCCACGAACGGCTCGGCCTTCTCGCCGACCAGCAGCGCCGCGGCGCCGACGACGAGGGCCAGGAAGACGATCTGGAGCACGTTGCCCTCGACGAACGCGCCGACGGGGTTGGTCGGCACGATGCCGGTGAGGAAGTCGGTCCAGGAGCCGGTCCGCTTCGGGGCGGCGGCGCCGGCGGTGTCCAGGGTGACGCCGCGGCCGGGGTTGGTGAGCAGGCCGAGCCCGATGCCGACGGCCACCGCGACTAACGCGGTGGCGCCGAACCAGAGCAGGGTCTTCAGCGCGAGCCGGGCGGCGTTGGCCACCCCCCGCAGGCTGACGACGCTGACCACGATGGCGGTGAAGACCAGCGGCGGCACGGCCAGCTTGAGGAGCTGGACGAAGAGGCCGCCGACGGTGTCGAGGGTGCTGGTGAGCCAGCTCAGGTCGTTGGCGCGGGCGAGGAAGCCGAGCGCCACGCCGAGGACGAGGCCGAGCAGGATCTGCACGGAGAAGGGGATCTTGCGCAGGGCGGAAGCCATGAGGATGTGTCCCAGGGTCTGGAGGGTCGAACGGGGCAGCGTCAGGAGAGCGGCTGCGCCGGACAGATGCCGCTGGCCTGCAGTCGGAGGTCGACATACAGGCGCACGGTGAGGTGCCAGACGTTGGTCATCGCCCGCCGAGGCTATCTCCCCGGCCGACCGATCGGAAGGATCGACTCCGGTGACGCTCCTTACAGCGAATGCTTGGAAGGGGCCCTTCCTCTACCGGAGGCGTTAACAAGGTGCCCTTCCTTACCGGCGGAGGGCGATGGTGATGGCGGTGGCGGCGGCCCAGAGGAGCGCCACCAGGAGCAGCAGTCGCTCCAGCACCCCGACCAGGGCGCCCCGGCCCACCGCGAGCATCGCCAGGCCCACCACCCCGGCCAGCGGCAGCGCCACCGCCGCCGCCCCGGCGGCCAGCCGGCGCAGCGACCGGTCGGCCCCGGGCGGGAAGGCGATCGCCAGCATCGCGAAGACCACCGCCGCGGTCGCGACGATGCTCGCCCCGCCGTGCACCAGGTCGGCCGCCGTGGCCCGCTCGAACGGCGGCAGCGGGCAGCCCGCGCTGCACGTCACCGCGCCCGAGACCAGGGTGCAGACGCTTCCGGCGGCGAGCAGCGCGGCCGCGAACCGCAGCTCCGCCGGCAGCGCCGCCGCGAGCAGCAGCAGCGCCGCGGCGAGGGCGAAGACCCCGATCCGGTACGCCGGGGCGTACGCGCTGTCGGTGACGCCCGCCTCGCTGACGTACCCGGTCAGGCCCGGGCCGGGACCGGCGACCACGGCGACGGTCACGGCGGTCGCGCCCGCGGCGATGCAGCCGGTGGCGGCCGACGCGGCGGCGGCCCGGGACGGGGAGACGGTTGGGCCCGCCCGGCGCGGCTCGGCCACGCCCGGGGTGGCGGTCGGGTCTGCCCGGCGCGGCTCAGCCACGCCCGTGCGGCGTCGTCCAGCCGGAGGTGTCGGGGCCGAGCGGGACGATGCCCGTCGGGTTGATCGCCGCGTGGGTGCCGTAGTAGTGCCGCTTGATGTGGTCGAAGTCGACCGTCTCACCGAAGCCCGGCGTCTGGAACAGGTCCCGCGCGTACGCCCAGAGCACCGGCATCTCGGTGAGCTTCTGCCGGTTGCACTTGAAGTGCCCGTGGTACGCCACGTCGAAGCGGACCAGGGTGGTGAACAGCCGCACGTCGGCCTCGGTGATCGCGTCGCCCATCAGGTAACGCCGGCCCGCCAGCCGCTCCGACAGCGCGTCGAGCCGGGCGAACAGCGCCGTGAACGCCTCCTCGTACGCGGCCTGCGAGGTGGCGAAGCCGCACCGGTAGACGCCGTTGTTGACGTCCCGGTGGACTTCCGCCATCAGCGCGTCCATCTCCGGGCGGAGCCCCACCGGGTAGAGGTCCGGCGCGCCCGGCTTGTGCAGGCTGCGCCACTCGGTGGAGAAGTCGAGGGTGAGCTGCGGATAGTCGTTGGTGACCACCCGCCCGGTGCGCGTGTCGACCAGGGCCGGCACGGTGACCCGCCCGGTGTAGTCGGGGTCCGTGGCCAGGTACGCCTCGGAGAGGAAGCCGATGCCGAGCACCGGGTCGAACCCGTCCGGGTCGAGGCTGAACCGCCAGCCGCGCTCGTCGCGGATCGGGTCGACCGTGCCGAGCGAGATCGCGTCCTCCAGGCCGAGCAGGTTACGGACGATCCGGGCCCGGTGCGCCCAGGGACAGGCCCGGCACCAGATCAGCCGGTAGCGGCCCGGCTCCAGCGGCCAGCGGCCCTGCTCGTCCGGGCCGCCGCCCGGCGGGGAGGTCGAGTGCGGGGTGACCCGGTCGGTGAACCGGTTGGGCTGGCGGACGAACGCGCCACCGCCGCTGGTCTCTGCGCTGAACTGGGCCCGGGCCATGCCGTCAACCTATCCGCTGGGCGCGCGGATATCCTGGCGGCCGGGCGACCCCGTGACCCGGAAGCGCCCGCCCCCGCCCCTTCCCACCCCCCGAAGGATCGCGCTGATGACCGTGGCATACCTGGTGGCCGGTGTCCGCACCCCGATCGGCCGGTACGGCGGCGTCCTCGCCGGCGTCCGCCCCGACGACCTGGCCGCGCACGTGATCCGCGAGCTGGTCGCCCGGCACCCGTCCGTGGACTGGGCGCGGGTGGACGACGTGATCCTGGGCTGCGCCAACCAGGCCGGGGAGGACAACCGCAACGTGGCCCGGATGGCGGCGCTGCTCGGCGGGCTGCCCGAGGAGGTGCCCGGCAGCACGGTCAACCGGCTCTGCGGTTCGGGCCTCGACGCCCTGGCCACCGCCGCCCGGTCGATCGTGGCCGGCGAGGCCGACCTCGTCGTGGCCGGCGGGGTGGAGAGCATGAGCCGCGCCCCGTTCGTGATGCCGAAGGCGACGACCCCGTACTCCCGCAACGCCGAGGTCTACGACACCACCATCGGCTGGCGGCTGGTCAATCCCCTGATGAAGAAGCACTGGGGCATCGACTCCATGCCGGAGACCGCGGAGAACGTCGCTGCCGAGTACGGCGTCGGACGGACCGAGCAGGACGAGTTCGCGTACCGGTCGCAGCAGCGGGCCGCGAAGGCGCAGGCCGACGGCCGGTTCGCCGAGGAGATCGTGCCGGTGACCGTGCCGGCGGGGCGGCGCGAGACGAAGCTCGTCGAGGTCGACGAGCACCCCCGGGAGACCTCGCTGGAGAAGCTGGCCGCGCTGCCCACCCCGTTCCGCGAGGGCGGCACGGTAACCGCCGGCAACTCGTCCGGCGTCAACGACGGCGCGGTGGCGCTGCTGGTCGCCTCCGAGGCGGCCGTGACCCGCTACGGCCTGACCCCGCTGGCCCGGTTCGCCGGGGCCGCCGCGGCCGGCGTACCGCCCCGGACCATGGGCGTCGGGCCGGTGCCGGCCACCCGGAAGCTGCTCGACCGGCTCGGCGTCGGCCTCGACGCGGTCGACGTGATCGAGCTGAACGAGGCGTTCGCCGCGCAGTCCGTCGCGGTGCTGCGCGAGCTGGGCCTGCCCACCGACGCCGAGCACGTCAACCCGAACGGCGGGGCGATCGCGCTCGGGCACCCGCTCGGCGCGAGCGGCGCCCGGCTGGCCCTGACCGCCGCGCTGGAGCTGCGCCGCCGGGGCGGCCGGCGGGCGCTCGCCACCATGTGCGTCGGCGTCGGACAGGGCATCTCGCTGCTGCTGGAGTCCGCCGGCTGACGCGGCGTCGGCCGGTGCCGTCGCTGTCCGCTCAGTCGGGGGTACGGGCGCAGCCGCAGGTGCCGGCGAGGTGCCGGCGCCCCCGGCTGGCGCCGCCGGCGAAGTGCATCAGGAAGAAGCCGTCCTCCACGGCCGCGCAACGCTTCGCCTCCGCTTCGAACTCCTCGTCGCGTCCCTCGATAACCAGCAGGCGGCCGAGCGCCCGCCACGCGTCGGCGCGTTGGTCGAGGTCGTCGGTGGCGTCCCGGAGCACCTGGATCGTCTCGTCGAGGCGTCCCTGCTGGTAGAGCAGCCGGGCCAGACGTCCGTACAGGTACGTCCCGCCTGCCGCCAGCGCCGCTCGGTAGATCCCGATCGCCTCGTCCGGCAGGCCGTGCTCCTCGAACACCCGGCCCACCGGGTACAGCGGGACGTCCCCAGCGTGCCGGACCGAGCGGCTGACGGCGACCGCGTCGTCCCGCCGGCCCGTCTCGGCCAGCAGCTTCACCAGGTCCGGCACGACCGCATGGTCGCCCGCCGACACCAGGGCGCGGTGGATCCCCTCCGCCTCCTCGGCGTGTCCCGTACGGGCCAGGTGCCGGGCCAGGTCGGCCTGGGCGGACGGCTCGTCTTCCGCCACGGCGGCGCGGAACGCGGCGGTGGCCTCGTCGATGCGACCGGCCCTGGCCAACAGGGCGGCCAGACCGCCGCGGGCGCCCACCACTCCGCCCGCGATGGCCCGCCGCCATTCGGCTACCGCCTCGTCGAACCGGCCGTTGTCGGCCAGCATGTCGGCCAGCCAGGCTAGGTTGCCGAGGTACGGCTCGTCGGCCACCCGGGCCCGGGCCAGGGCCACGGCCTCGTCGACCCGGCCGTGGTCGACCAACCACTCGGCCCGTTCGTGGTCGTGGATCGGTTCGTCGGTGGACACGGGCGCCACGGTAGAGCACAGGAGGCCGCTACGCCCTGGGCTTTTCGCCCGCCCGCCGCTGCCCGGTCTGCGTTCGGTGTCCGTCCCGTGACGGACATCGGAAGTGCCGACGAAGTGGGTCATGGGACCTCCCGGAGCCGGGAGTGGGCGGCCTAGAGTGGTGGGCACCACAGGATCCGCGGGTCGGCCGGTGTGCCCGCCGCGTGCCGCGCACGCGCCGACACCGGTTCCCTCCCGCACCGCGGCGACGACATGGGGTGCAGCAGTGCAGATGCCGGACGGACTTCCCGCCGAGATCGACCTCTCCCGGCCGAGCGCGGCCCGGGTCTACGACTACTTCCTCGGCGGGGCGCACAACTTCGAGATCGACCGGCAGCTCGCCGAGCAGATCGCCGGCATGACCCCCAACCTGGCGGCCACCATGCGCGCCGGCCGCGAGTTCCTGCGCCGGGCCGTGCGTACGCTGCTGGACGCCGGGATCGACCAGTTCCTCGACATCGGCTCTGGCATCCCGACCGTGGGCAACGTGCACGAGGTCGCCCAGACGGCCAACCCGAAGGCCCGGGTGGTCTACGTCGACATCGACCCGGTCGCGGTGGCGCACAGCCGGGAGCTGCTCGCCGGCAACGAGCTGACCGGAGTGATCCACGCCGACCTGCGCGAGCCGGAGCGGATCCTGACCGAGGCCCGTGAGCTGGCGCTGCTCGACTTCAGCCGGCCGCTGGGCATCCTGCTCGCCGGGGTGGTGCACTTCGTACCGGACGCCGACCGTCCCGGCGACGTCCTGGCCACCCTGCGTGCCGCCGCCGCCCCGGGCAGCTTCCTGGTCATCTCGCACTCCACCTTCGAGGACCAGCCGCAGGAGATGCTCGACGCCCAGCGCCTCTCGGCGCGTACCGACACCGAGATCACGCTGCGCTCGCGGGCCGAGGTCGCCAGCTTCTTCGGCGACTGGACGATCCTGGAACCGGGCGTGGTGCACATGCCGCTCTGGCGTCCGGACTCGCCGTCCGACGTGGACGACCAGCCGGAGCGGTTCGGCGCATTCGGCGGCGTCGCCCGGTACGACCAGCCCACCGCCTGAGCCCATGGGCGCCGTCCCGGAGCCCGGCGGCGACGACCTCAGCCGGTCGGGCGCCCTGTGGTACGCAACCGAGTGGTCCCGGGCGGTGCGCCGGCTCGGTTTCGTGCCGCTCAGCGCGGCCGAGACCGAGCGGCTGCTGCACCTGCACACCGTCCGGCTGGCGCAGGCCGTGCTCGCCGAACCCTTCTCGGCCCTGCCGGCCGAGAAGGTCGGGCGCGCACTGGTCGAGGAGCACCTGACGGAGCCGCGGGTGCTCGACTGGTCGGTGCGGGCCCTCGGCGAGCGCTTCCTCCCCGAGGTGCTGCCCGCCCGGGCGCACCACGACGAGACGGTGGAGCGGGTCGCGGCCCTGCAGGGCGGGCTGGCCGCCGGGTTCGCCCGCGCCCTGCGCGACCGCACCTTCGCCCAGCAGGAGCGGATCGCCCGCTCGGCGTGGCAGGCGCGGGACGAGGTGGAGCAGGCCCTGCGTGACAGCGAGGCCCGGTTCCGGGCGGTCTTCGTCGGGGCGCCCACGGGCATCGGCATCGCCGGCATCGACGGTCGGATCATCGACGTCAACCAGGCGTTCGCGGACATGCTCGGCTACTCCGTCGAGGAGCTGCGGCAGATCAACGTGGCGTCGCTGTTCCACGCCGACGACGCGGCCGGGATGTGGGAGCTCTACCAGGAACTGGTCGAGGGCAAGCACGACAGCGCCCGGGTGGAGAAGCGCTACCACCGCAAGGACGGCAGCGTGGTCTGGACCGACCTGTCCGTCTCGCTGATCCGGCACGACGACGGGCGGCCCCGGTTCACCGTCGCGATGATCGAGGACATCACCGAGCGGTACGAGCTCCAGCAGCGGCTGCGCTTCCAGGCGCTGCACGATCCGCTCACCGGCCTGCCCAACCGGACCCTGTTCTTCGAGACGCTGGGCCGGGTCTTCGAAACGGCCGACGCGGACCACCGCGTCGGGGTCTGCTTCCTCGACCTGGACGGCTTCAAGGCGGTCAACGACAGCCTCGGCCACGACCTCGGTGACCGGCTGCTCGTGGTGATCGCCCGGCGGCTCGCCGAGTGCGTCGCCGGACGCGGCCACCTGGTCGCCCGGATGGGCGGGGACGAGTTCGTCATCCTGGTCGACGACGGCACCGGCATCGACGACGCGGTGGCCGTCGCCGAGGCGGCTCTGGCCGCCGTGTCCGCCCCGGTCCGGATCGGCGAGCACCAGCTCGCCGCCTCGGCGAGCGTCGGCATCGTCGAGTGTCCCGTCGGCGGGACGAGCGCCTCGGAGCTGATGAAGGCCGCCGACACCACGCTCTACTGGGCGAAGGCGGAGGGCCGCGGCCGGTGGGCGGTCTACGACCCGGAGCGCGGCGCCCGGGACATCGCCCGCTCCGCGCTGGCCGCCGGGCTGCCGGCGGCGCTGGACCGGGACGAGTTCGTGCTCCACTACCAGCCGATCGTGTCCCTGCTGGAGGGCTCGATGCTGGCCGTGGAGGCGCTGGTCCGCTGGCAGCACCCGGAGCTGGGGCTCATCGGGCCGGACCGGTTCATCGGGCTGGCGGAGGAGACCGGCCTGATCGTCCGGCTCGGCGAGTGGGTGCTGCGGCAGGCCTGCCGGGACGCGGAGGAGTGGCGGCGCGAGTTCCCGGCGGCCCGGCTGGTGGTCAGCGTCAACCTGGCCGCCCGGCAGGCCGACGACCCGCGGATCGTGGAGACCGTCGCCGACGCGTTGGCCTCCACCGGGCTCCCGGCCGGGCTGCTGCAACTGGAGCTGACCGAGAGCGCCGTGATGGGCACCGCGGGGGAGCCGCTGCGGTCGCTGCACCGGCTGGCCGCGTTGGGCGTACGGCTGGCGATCGACGACTTCGGCACCGGCTACTCGAACCTGGCGTACCTGCGGCGGCTGCCGATCCACTGCCTCAAGCTGGCCGGCCCGTTCGTCGAGGGGATCCGGGGCGACGGCCCGGAGGCGGCCACCGACCACCGCGACGAGCGGATCGTGGACGCGCTGGTGCGGCTGGCGCACGCGTTGGAGCTGTGGGTCACCGCGGAGGCGGTCGAGACCGGGGTGCAGGCCGAGCGGCTGCGGGCGCTGCGCTGCGACACCGGGCAGGGGCGGTACTTCGGCCCGCCGGCGCCGGCGGCGGAGATCACGGCCCGGCTGCGCGGCGGCGGGCACGGAGCCGCGGCATGAGCCTCACCGACACCGAGGCGGCCGTCGCCGTCCTCGCCGCGCTGGCCATCCTCGCCGGGCTGGCCGGCGTGGTGGTGCCCGGCCTGCCGGCGCTGCCGCTGTGCTGGGGCGGGGTGCTGGTCTGGGCGCTCTTCGGCGGCGCCGGCCCGGGGCGCTGGGCGGTGCTCGCCGCTGCCACGGTGGTCGTCGCCGGCGGCACCGTCGTGAAGTACGCCTGGCCGGGGCGGAACCTGAAACGCACCGGGGTGCCCACCTCGTCGCTGCTCGCCGGCGGCGTGCTGGGACTGGTCGGCTTCTTCGTCGTGCCGGTGGTCGGGCTGGTGCTCGGCTTCGTCGGCGGGGTGTGGGCGGCGGAGCGGCTGCGGCTGGGCGACTCCCGGCTGGCCTGGCCGGCGACGAAGCAGGCCGTGGCGGCGGCCGGCCTGTCCATGCTGGTCGAGTTCCTCGCCGGCCTGCTCGTGGCGGCGCTCTGGGTCGCCGGTCTGCTGCTGACCTGACGGCGTGGTGGGGCGGCGGCGCGGGGCGGGCGTCGGGTACGGCGCAGCGCCGCACGGGTGAGAGAGAGAGGTGACGTGCCCCGCGCCGCCGCGGTGCCGGGGCGGTCCGAGCGCCCGGCGGTGGCCCGTCGCGATCGGGCCTGGTCACGGGCTCAAGCATGCGGCGCACGCGCCCGGACGGCAACGCAATTTGCCCGCTCGCCGAGCGGCGGGAGCGCCGCACGGCCGGTCGGCGGGAGCGCCCCACGGCCGTCGGCGAGAGCGCCCCACGGGCCGGTCGACGGGGGCGCCCCACGGGCCGGTCGGCGAGAGCGCTGCCCCCTGGTCGGTCACGGGTAGTAGTCCCCCTCCGCCCGCCTGTCGAGCTGCCCCATCAGGTGGGGCGTCCGGCCCGGCCCGAGTTCGGTTCGGCATGGTCTGGCCTAGTTCCTCCTGGCTCGTCCGGGGCCGGCCTGGCCTGGCCTGGCCGGCTCGGGCTCCGGCTCGGCCCCTTCGCCCGGCTCGTGCGCCTGGTCCCATGGATGGGGCAGCTCGACAGGGCCGGTCCGGCCACACCCGGCGGAGGCCGGGCGACCGGCCGGTCAGTGAGCCCGGCGCACCAACCCCGGGCGGTTGCCGGGATCCTGTGCTGGGCATTGACGGTGGTCAGGTTAGCCAGTAGACCTTGGTGATGGAGGCCCGCCGATGAGGAAAGCTCCGCTCACGTTGGAACAACTGCGGGTCGCCATCGCCGAGGGCGAGATCGACACCGTGGTGCTGGCCCTGGTGGACATGCAGGGCCGGTTGCAGGGCAAGCGGTTCCACGCGTCCCACTTCCTCGACCACGTCGTCGCGCACGGCAGCGAGGGCTGCAACTACCTGCTCGCCGTGGACGTCGACATGAACACCGTCGACGGGTACGCGATGTCGAGCTGGGAACGCGGCTACGGCGACTTCGCCATGGTGCCGGACTTCGACACGCTGCGCCGGGTGCCCTGGCAGCCGGGCAGCGCGCTGCTCCTGGCGGACCTGGCGTGGCTGGACGGGTCAGGGCCGGTGGCCGCCTCGCCCCGGCAGATCCTGCGCCGTCAGCTGGACCGGATGGCGGGGCACGGGCTGACCGCGTACGCCGGCACGGAGCTGGAGTTCGTGCTGTTCCGCGACTCCTACGAGGACGCCTGGCGGCGCGGCTACCGGGAGCTGACCCCCGCCAACCAGTACAACGTGGACTACTCCCTGCTCGGCACCGCCCGGGTGGAGCCGCTGCTGCGCCGCATCCGCCGGGAGATGGCGGGGGCGGGGCTGACCCCCGAGAGCGCGAAGGGGGAGTGCAACCTGGGCCAGCACGAGATCGCCTTCCGCTACGACGAGGCGGTGGCCTGCGCCGACCACCACGTCATCTACAAGAACGGGGCGAAGGAGATCGCCGCCCAGGAGGGCATGTCGATCACCTTCATGGCCAAGCCGAACGAGCGGGAGGGCAACTCCTGCCACATCCACTTCTCGCTGCGTGACGCGGACGGCCGGTCGGCGCTGCTCGGCGACGGGCCGGCGCACCTGTCGGCGACCGGGCGGCGGGTGCTGGCCGGGCTGCTCGCCACCATGCAGGAGTTCAGCCTCCTGTTCGCCCCGAACGTCAACTCCTACAAGCGCTACCAGCCCGGGTCCTTCGCCCCGACCGCGCTGCGGTGGGGCACGGACAACCGCACCTGCGCCCTGCGGCTGGTCGGGCACGGGCAGGGCATGCGGGTGGAGAACCGGGTCCCGGGGGCGGACGTGAACCCGTACCTGGCCATCGCCGCGCTGGTCGCCGGCGCCGTGCACGGCATCGAGCGCGGGCTGGAGCTGGGCGAGGAGTGCACCGGCAACGCGTACGACGATCCGGCCGCCGAGCGGGTCCCCGGCACGCTGCGCGACGCCCTCGCCCGATGGGAGTCCTCGACGGTGGCGGGGGAGGCATTCGGCGACGAGGTGGTGGCGCACTACGCCAACCAGGCGCGGGTCGAGCTGGCCGCCTTCGACGCCGCCGTGACCGACTGGGAGCTCTTCCGTGGCTTCGAACGCCTCTGACCTCGACCGCGTGACCGACGGGAAGGGGTGGGGCCCGTGACCGAGGTGGTGAACCCGGCGACGGGCGAGGTGGTGGCGGTCGTGCCGTCGGCCTCGGCCGACGAGGTCGACGCGGCGATCGGGCGGGCGGACGCGGCCTTCCCGCGGTGGCGGGCGGTGGCGCCGGGGGACCGGGCGCGGCTGCTGCGCCGGTTCGCCGCGCTGGTGGACGCGCACCTGGAGGAGCTGGCGCAGCTGGAGGTGCGCAACTCGGGGCACACCGTCGGCAACGCGCGGTGGGAGGCGGGCAACGTCCGGGACGTGCTCGACTACTACGCGGGCGCGCCGGAGCGGCTGACCGGGCGGCAGATCCCGGTGCCGGGCGGGCTGGACGTGACGTTCCACGAACCGCTCGGCGTGGTCGGGGTGATCGTGCCGTGGAACTTCCCGATGCCGATCGCCGCCTGGGGCTTCGCGCCGGCGCTGGCGGCCGGCAACACGGTGGTGCTCAAACCCGCCGAGTTGACCCCGCTGACCGCGCTGCGCCTGGCCGAGCTGGCCCGCGAGGCGGGGCTGCCCGAGGACGTGTTCACGGTGCTGCCGGGAGCCGGGTCCGTGGTGGGGGAGCGGTTCGTCACCCATCCCGCCGTCCGCAAGGTCTGCTTCACCGGCTCCACCGAGGTCGGCACCCGGATCATGGCCGGCTGTGCCGCCCAGGTGAAGCGGGTGACCCTGGAGCTGGGCGGCAAGAGCGCCAACCTGGTCTTCACCGACGCCGACCTGGAGAAGGCGGCGGCGACCGCCCCGTACGCCGTCTTCGACAACGCCGGCCAGGACTGCTGCGCCCGGTCCCGGATCCTGGTCCAGCGGCCGGCGTACGACCGCTTTTTGGAGCTGCTCGAGCCGGCGGTGCGGGCGTTGCGGGTGGAGGATCCGGCCCGGGAGACCGCCGAGATGGGCCCGCTCATCTCCGCCGGCCAGCGGGACCGGGTCGCGGGGTACGTCGACGGGGCGACCGTCGCCTTCACCGGCTCCCGCCCCGACGGCCCCGGCTTCTGGTACGCCCCGACGGTGCTGCTCGCCGACTCCACGGCGGACCGGCACTGGCGGGAGGAGATCTTCGGCCCGGTCGTCTCGGTGCTCCCGTTCGACGACGAGGCCGACGCGGTGCGGCTCGCCAACGACACCGAGTACGGCCTGTCCGGCTCGGTCTGGACCCGGGACGTGGGCCGCGCCGTCCGGGTGGCGCGGGCGGTCGAGGCGGGCAACCTCAGCGTCAACTCGCACTCCTCGGTGCGGTACTGGACCCCCTTCGGCGGGATGAAGCGCTCCGGGCTGGGCCGCGAGCTGGGCCCGGACGCGCTGCACGCCTTCACCGACGTCAAGAACGTGTTCATCGCAACGGAGGAGTGAGGCGCGTGCAGGGTCGTCTTCAGGACCGGGTGGCCGTGGTCACCGGTGCGGGCAGCGGGATCGGGCTGGCCACCGTGCGGCGGTTCGCCGCCGAGGGAGCGCGGGTGGTCTGCGTGGACATCGACCCGGAGGCCGGCAAGCGGGCCGCCGACTCCGTGGGCGGCGAGTTCGTCGCGGCGGACGTCGCCGACGAGGCGGCCGTACGGGACCTCTTCGACGGGGTGGCCGAGCGGCACGGGCGGGTCGACATCGCGTTCAACAACGCCGGCATCTCCCCGCCCGAGGACGACTCCATCCTGGAGACCGGGCTGGACGCCTGGGAGCGGGTGCTGCGGGTCAACACCACGAGCGTCTACCTCTGCTGCAAGCACGTCATCCCGCACATGCGCCGGCAGGGCAAGGGCTCGATCGTCAACACCGCCTCGTTCGTGGCGCTGATGGGCGCGGCCACCTCGCAGATCGCGTACACGGCGAGCAAGGGCGGGGTGCTGGCGATGACCCGGGAACTGGGCGTGCAGTTCGCCCGGGAGGGCATCCGGGTCAACGCGCTCTGCCCCGGCCCGGTCGGCACCCCGCTGCTGCTGGAGCTCTTCGCCGCCGATCCGGAGCGCGCGGCCCGCCGGCTGGTGCACGTGCCGATGGGGCGGTTCGGCAGGCCGGAGGAGATCGCCGCCGCGGTGGCCTTCCTCGCCAGCGACGACGCCTCCTTCATGACCGCCGCGCAGTTCGTGGTCGACGGCGGCATCACCGGCGCGTACGTCACCCCGCTGTGAGCCCGCGCCCTCCGCATCAAGGGGGGAGGTGCTGTCGGGCAGCCGACGGCCGGCCGAGGCGGACATAACCAGCGACCAAGGCGTGGCATGCGTTACGTTGCTGGCCCGTCAGGGTATTGAGCGGGGCACGGCCGGATGGATCATCGGGCCGAGGCGGGGAAGGCCGGAGCGGGAGGCTGCATGAGCTCGGCCCAGGGGGGCGTGGACGAGGGGCACCCGCCCGACCGCGTCCGGGAAGCGGAGTTTCCCCCGCTGCTCGCCGCGGCGTTCGCGGCCGGCGGCGAGATGGGCGAGCGGATGCGCGCGTTCGACTGGTCCACCACCCCGCTGGGCACCCCGGACCGCTGGCCGGCTGCGCTCTGCGCGGCGGTCGGCATGATGCTCGCCTCCAGCGCCCAGATCGTCATGTTCTGGGGCGAGGACCTGCTCGCCTTCTACAACGACGCCTACCGGCCGACGATCGGCGGCAAGCACCCGGACGTGCTGGGCCGGCCGGCCCGCGAGCACTGGGCGGAGACCTGGGACGTGCTCGGGCCGCTGCTGGAGGGCGTCCGGCGCGGCTGCCGGTCGTACCGGGCCGAGGACCATCCCTTCCCGCTCGACCGGCACGGCTTCCTCGAGGAGACGTACTTCGACGTCTCGTACGATCCGATCCTGGGCGTCGACGGCACCGTCGACGGCATCTTCTGCATCGTCAACGAGACCACCGGCCGGGTGCTCGGCGAGCGCCGGCTGCGGCTGCTGGCGGAGTTGGGCAGCGAGCTGGCCGAGGTGGGCAGCACGGCGGAGCTGGGCCGGGCCGCCGCCGCGGTGTTCGACCGGCACCGGCCGGACGTGCCGTTCGCCCTGGTGCACCTGCCCGACGACACCGGCCGCCTCGCGCTGGCGGGGCGCAGCGGCGTCGACGCCGCTGCGGTCACCACGCCGTCCCCGGCGTCGCTCGCCGAGGTCGCCGCCGGTGGCGCTGCCACCACCGTCGCCGTGACGGACCTGCTCGCCCGGGTCCCGGCCGGCGCGGCCGAGCGGGCGCTGGTGCTGCCGGTCACCGCGGCGAACGAGACCGTCGGGACGCTGGTCGTCGGCCTCGCCCGCCGGCTGCCGCTGACCGACGAGTACCGCGACTTCTTCGACCTGGTCGCCGCGCAGGTCTCCCGGGCCGTCGGCAGGCAGCAGGCGTACGAGCACCAGCGCGCCCGGGCCGCCGAGCTGGCCGCCCTCGACCGGGCCAAGACCAACTTCTTCGCCAACATCAGCCACGAGTTCCGCACCCCGTTGACCCTGGTGCTCGGCCCGCTGGAGGACCTGCTCGCCGACCCGGCGCTGCCCGAGGCGTACACGGACCGGCTCACCACCATGCACCGCAACGCGCTGCGGCTGCTCAAGCTCGTCAACACCGTGCTCGACTTCTCCCGGCTGGAGTCCGGTCGGCTGGCCGCCCACTACCGGCCGACCGACCTGGCGGACTACACCTCCCGGCTGGCCAGCACCTTCCGCTCGGCGACCGAACGGGCCGGGCTGCGCCTGGTGGTCGACTGTCCGCCGCTGCCGGCACCGGTCTTCGTGGACCGGGACATGTGGGAGAAGATCGTCCTCAACCTGGTGTCGAACGCGGTGAAGTTCACCTTCGACGGGGAGATCCGGGTGCGGGTCCGCGCCGTCGACGGCGCCGCCCGGCTGGAGGTCGCCGACACCGGCGTCGGCATCGTCCCCAGGGAGTTGCCGCACGTCTTCGAGCGCTTCCACCGGGCGCCGGGGGCGCGCTCGCGCACCCACGAGGGCACCGGGATCGGCCTGGCGCTGGTCCGCGAGCTGGTCGAGATGCACGGCGGCGAGGTGGCCGTCAGCAGCCGCGTCGACGAGGGCAGCACCTTCACCGTGACCGTCCCCTTCGGCACCGGGCACCTGCCGCCCGAACGGGTCGCCGACGCCGGCCCCCCGGCGCCGGTCGAGCTGGTGCGGGCCGACCTGTACGTGGCGGAGACCGCCCGCTGGGCCGACGCCGCGGGAGCCGGGGCGACCCGGGTGGCCGGCTCGGGCGCCACCGGGCGGATCCTGGTCGCCGACGACAACGCCGACCTGCGCGAACACGTCACCCGGCTGCTCTCCCCGTCGTGGGAGGTGGTCGCCGTGACCGACGGCGTGGAGGCGCTGCGGCTGGCCGTCGACGGCGCGTTCGACCTGGTGCTGACCGACGTGATGATGCCCCGGCTGGACGGCTTCGGGCTGGTCGCCGCGCTGCGTGCGGACGCGCGTACCCGGCATGTGCCGATCGTGCTGCTCTCGGCCCGCGCCGGCTCCGCCGAGGCGGTCGCCGGGCTCTCGGCCGGTGCCGACGACTACCTCACCAAGCCCTTCTCCGGCCAGGAGTTGATCGCCCGGGTCCGGGCCAACGTCGAGCTGGGCCAGCTCCGCGGCCAGATCATCCGCGGGCTACGGGCGCTGGCCGACGCCGCGGTGGCGGTCAACACCGCCCGATCCACGGCCGACGTGCTCCAGGTCGCCGCGCGGCACGCGCTCAGCCTCGCCGAGGCCGCCCGGGTGGTGGTCTCGGCGACCGGGATGCGTTTCGAGGCCGACGGCGGCGGGTCGGTCCCGGTCGAGCCGTCCTTCGTGCTGCCGCTGACCGGCACCGTCGGCGAGCACCTCGGCGAGCTGCGGGTCTGGCGGCCGGACGGCGACGGCGCCCACACCGACGAGGCCGCGCTCACCCAGCTCGCCCGGCTGGTCGGCGTGCGGCTGGAGAACGCCCAGCTCTACGAGGCCGAGCACCGCATCGCCACCACGCTCCAGCACAGCCTGCTGCCCCGGTCGTTGCCGCAGCTGCCGGGCGCCGTCGTCGCCAGCCGCTACCTGCCGGGCAGCGCCGACGTGGAGGTCGGCGGAGACTGGTACGACGTCGTCGCCCTGTGCGACGACGAGCTGGTGCTGGCCATCGGCGACGTGGTGGGCAAGGGCGTCCGCGCGGCGGCGGCGATGGGCCAGCTCCGCAACGCGCTGCGGGCGTACGTGCTGGAGGGGTTCGACCCGGGGGAGTCGCTGACCCGGCTCAACCGGCTGGTCGGGACGACGGAGCGGCGCTCCTTCGCCACCGTGGTCTGCCTCTGGTTCAGCCCGCGCACCGGCCGGCTGCGGTACGCCAGCGCCGGCCACCCCTCGCCGCTGCTGATCCGGGGAGACGACGTGGCGTTCCTGCACGACCGGGCGCTCGGCCCGCCCGTCGGGGCGATCCCGGACACGTCCTACCGGACGGTCGAGGGGGAGCTGACCCCGGGCAGCCGGCTGCTGCTCTACACCGACGGGCTGATCGAGGACCGGCAGCTCGACATCGACGACGCGCTGGCCCGGCTCAGGCAGGACGCGGCGATGCCCGGCGAGCACGTGACGGACGTGATCGACGCCGTGGTCCGGCGGATCGCCGGACGGCCCCTGCGTGACGACGTCGCGGTGCTGGCCCTGGAGGCGGCGGAACTCAACCGGTTCGCGCTGCGGCTGCCGGCCGACCCCACCCGGCTCAGCGTGCTGCGCAAGCGGCTGGAGGACTTCCTCGTCGCCCACTCCGTCAACGAGACGGACCTGTTCGACCTGACCGTCGCCGTCTCCGAGGCGGCCGCCAACGCCATCGAGCACCCCGTCGACCCCGCGGAGCCGACGATCGCCGTCGAGGTGGTCATCGAGGATCGCACCGTGGTGGCCACCGTGCGCGACAGCGGGCGGTGGCGGGAATCGACCGGGGCGGGCTTCCGCGGGCGGGGGTTGTCCCTCATCAAGGCGCTGGGGGAGCTGTCGGTCACGCGTACCCCCGAGGGGACGGAAGTGACGCTGCGCCGGCGGCTGGCGGACTGAGCACCCGCCCGGCGGCGGCCGGAGCGGCGCGGCCCGAGGTCAGGCCGGGCGGAGCCAGGTCTGCTCGCCCAGGCCGGCGATGTCCAGCACGCGGCGGACCTGCCGGGACGGCAGGACGGCGAAGGCGTCGGGGAGCTGCTGGGCGAGCCGGACCACGGCGTGGATCGCCGCCGAGTCGAAGAAGGTGACCGCCCGCAGGTCGAGCGTCACCCGCTCGGCCGGCTCCCGCAGCACGGTCTGGACCATCGTGTCGGCGGTGGCCATGTCGACCTCGCCGGTCACCACGACGCGGACGTGACCACCGTCGACCTCCGCGCTGGCGGAGAAGACGGGAGGCGCGCCGTCCCCTTGATCCACGCAGCCACAATGGCACAGCCTCTCGGGCGCGGCAACAACCGGGCCGGGCGGGCGGTGGCGGGGGGCACCCGCCCCCGCGGCGATAGGCTTGGGCCCATGACCGTCCGTGCGCCGCTGACCCCAGGCACGCTCTCCCCGTTGCGGCCCGTGCCCGCCCACATCGTCCGCCCGGAGTACGTGGGCAAGAAGCGTCCCCAGGAGTGGCGCGGCTCGCACGTGCAGACCCCGGAGACCGTCGAGAAGATGCGGATCGCGGGTCGGCTCGCCGCCCAGGCCACCCAGCTCGCGGGTGAGCACTGCAAGCCCGGCGTGACCACCGACGAGATCGACCGGGTCGTGCACGAGTTCCTCTGCGACCACGGCGCCTACCCGTCGACGCTGGGCTACAAGGGCTTTCCCAAGTCCTGCTGCACCAGCCTCAACGAGGTGATCTGCCACGGCATCCCCGACTCCACCGTGCTCGCCGACGGCGACATCATCAACGTCGACGTCACGGCGTACATCAACGGGGTGCACGGCGACACCGACGCCACCTTCTGCGTCGGCGAGGTCAGCGAGGAGGCCCGGCTGCTGGTCGAGCGGACCCACGAGGCGATGATGCGCGGCATCCGCGCGGTCGCCCCGGGCCGCCAGATCAACGTGGTCGGCCGGGTCATCGAGTCGTACGCGAAGCGCTTCGGCTACGGCGTGGTCCGCGACTTCACCGGCCACGGCATCGGCGAGTCCTTCCACAGCGGGCTCTACGTGCCGCACTACGACAGCCCGCGCCCGACCGACGTGATGGAGCCGGGGATGACGTTCACGATCGAGCCGATGATCACCCTCGGCACCCACCAGTACGACATGTGGGACGACGGCTGGACGGTGGTCACCAAGGACCGCAAGTGGACCGCGCAGTTCGAGCACACCATCCTGGTGACCGAGGACGGCCACGAGATCCTCACACTGCCGTGACCGACACCCCTGCGGCGCTCCGCGAGGCGCACCACGCGGACGTGTCCGGCGGCTGGCTGCGGCCCGCCGTCTTCGGCGCGATGGACGGTCTCGTCACCAACATCGCCCTGATCGCGGGCGTCGGCGGCGGCGGGGTGTCGCCCCGCAGCATCGTGCTCACCGGCACCGCCGGCCTGGTGGCCGGCGCCATCTCGATGGGGCTGGGGGAGTACACGAGCGTCCGCTCGGCCAACGAGCAGGTCGCGGCCGAGGTGGCCAAGGAACGCCGCGAGCTGGAGCGGCACCCCGAGGCGGAGGCGCGCGAGCTGGCCGAGGCGTGGGTCGCCCGGGGCCTGCCGCACGACCTCGCCATGCAGGTCGCCGAGGCCGTGCGGCGCAACCCGGAGGAGGCGCTGCGGGTGCACGTCCGGGAGGAGCTCGGCGTCGACCCCGACGACCAGCCCAGCCCGTGGGCGGCGGCGCTCTCGTCGTTCCTGTTCTTCTCGGTCGGGGCCCTGGTGCCGCTGCTGACCTACCTGTTCGGCTCGACCAGCCTCTGGCTGGCGCTGGCCGTCGGTGGGCTCGGGCTCTTCGCGGCCGGGGCGGTGGTCGCCCGGTTCACCGCCCGGGCCTGGTGGTCCGGCGGCCTGCGTCAGCTCCTGCTGGGCGCCGCGGCGGCCGGCGCCACCTACCTCGTCGGCGCCCTCATCGGCGTCCAGGGCGCCCTCGGCTGATCCCCGCCGCACCCCGGGTCGGCGCGGAGCCGGTCGTACGCGCTCCGCTTCGTCGGCAAGGGCGGCATTCCGCCGCCGCGCGGCGGGTCAGCCGTCGAGGAGGTCGTCGACCGTCCCGTCGACGGGGCGGCCCCGGGCCGTCAGCTCCGCCGCCTGGCGGGCCAGCACGGCGCCCACCTCGGTCATGTCCGCGCCGGCCAGGCCGGTGCGCCGCACCGCGTCCCCCGGGTCACGGAAGTAGGTGCGGCTGAGCAGGCCGTTCACGGTGGCCGCCGCCAGCCGCGCCTCGCCGAGCATCAGCAGGGCCTGGTCGGTCTCGTACCACTCGGCCAGTCGGGCCGCCCGGGCGTGCGCCGCGCTGCCCCTGTACCACGCCTGCCGGGCCGCCGTGCTGAACTCGGCCGGCCGGGCGCGGGCCAGCCGACCCAGGTGCTCGTCACGGAGCGTGCGTAGCCAGCCGGTCGGGTCGTGCAGTGCCCGGGTGCTGACGTACCGGTCGGCGGTCAGCGGCCAGAGCGGGGAGATCAGCCGGGCCTGGCGGAGGTAGTCGTCCGCGCCGGCCACGGTCAGGTCGACCAGCACGCCGTCGACCCGCCGGGTCGCCGGGGGCGGGCCGCCGCCGGGCCGGTAGGTCACCACCAGCAGCCCGACCTCGCCGTCCCCGCCGCCGTCGTCGTCGCCGTGCGCGAGCGGGCCGTGCACGGCGACGGCGAGCACGTCGGCCGGGAAGCGCCGGCGGGCGGCGTCGGCGACCCGCTCGGCCACCGCCCACCGTGGATCGTCGAGGTGCCGGTCGCCACCGGAGGCCACGCCGTCCACGTCCACGCCGACCACCTCACGCCCTCGCCGACCGGGCCGCCCGGCACGAGCCGGCCCGCGGTGTCGCGGCGGCGCCGGTCACCGCACCAGCCTAGTCGCGCCCGCCCGACCCGCCCGGCCCGCCGCGCCCGGTGGGGACCAGCCGGAAGAGGAGGATCTCCCGGCCGCCGGCCCGCCGCACGTACGTCTGGTAGGCCGGCCACTGCTCGACCAGGAGCCGCCACAACCGCTCCCGTTCGGTGCCCGCGGCGGCCTCGGCGCGCACCGGGACCCGGCGGCCCTTCACGTCCACCTCGGCGGCCGGGTCGGCGAGCAGGTTCAGCGCCCAGCCCGGCTGGTGGGTCTGGCCGAAGTTCGTGCCGACCACCACGTACGCGCCGCCGTCGGGCACGTACAGCAGGGGGTTGCTGCGCGGCCGGCCGGAGCGCCGGCCGGTGGTGGTGATGACCAGCGACGGGACGAGCCCCAGCGCGACCACCCGGCCCCGGGTGAGCCGCCCGACCACCCGGTCGGCGGGGACGAGCAGGCGGACGGCGGCGCCGAACCACCGGTGGTGGCCGACGCGGCGGGTGAGGGCTCCCAGGACGGGCACGGGCACCAGTGTGCCCGGTCCCGGCCGGTCAGTCGAGGCGTCGCTCGACCGGCAGCCGGGACCGGGTGAACAGTCCCGCGCCGAGCATCGCGACCAGCGGCACCACCACCAGGACGCCGAGGGTGGTCCACGGGACCACCACCGGGTACGGGTCCTGAACCGGCCACGAGCCGGCGTACCGGCGGTTCAGGGCGGTCAGGATGATCACGGCCGAGGCGAGGCCGGCGACGATGCCGAGCGCCGAGCCCAGCACGGCGATCACCCCCGCCTGGCACAGCGACAGGAGCCGGCGCAGGACGGGGCCGGCGCCCACCGCGGCCAGCGTGGACAGGTCGGCGCGCCCCTCGGCCGCCGCCAGCCCGGTGGCGATGCCGGCGGCGCCCACGGTGATCACCCCGGCCGCGGCGGCCAGCAGGAGCAGCGCCGGCCGTCCGTCGCCCGACCGGTCGCCCTGCTCGACCTCCACGTGGGCGCCGAGCGGGCGCAGCGCGGTGGCGAACCGGTCCTGCCGGCCCTGGTCGGGTGCCCCGTCGGCCGCGACGGCCCAGCCGAGCGGGCGGGTGGCCAGCCCGAGCCGGTCGGCCGCCCGCCGCGAGAGCAACAGCCGCTCCGTCGGCACCCCGGTGCGCAGCGCGTACGCGGCGACGGCGGTGGGCGCCGAGGTCACCGGCCCGGCCGGTCCCGACCCGTTCACCACCACCTCGATCCGCCCGTCCACCACGTAGCGCGGATCGGTCACGACCGCGCCGCCGGCGCGCAGCACGGCGGCCGCGGCGGCGACGTCGTCGGGGTCGGCGCCGGTGAGCAGCGGCAGGGCGGTCCCGTCGTCCACCAGCACCTGGAAGTACGTGTCGTGGATGTCGTTCCCCCGGCAGCGGGCGTCCGCGCGGGCCTGCCGCCGCTCGGCCTCGCTCAGGCCGTCGCTGAACGGCCAGGGACACGCCCGGTGCGGCGGCAGCACCGGAGCGACCGAGCAGGGCTCGGCCTCCGTCGTGCACCGCACCCCGGCCAGCGGCGCCACCGTGGCGGCGCCGAGCTGGTCGCGGGCCGCCTCGGTGACCCGGGCCAGGGCGGGCGCGGTGTCCAGGTCCGGCCGGTGCACCAGCACGGTGTCGGCGGGCAGGCTGGGCTCGTACGTCGCGGCACTCCGCGCGTGGTCGCTGGCCAGGTACACCCCGACCGCGACGCTGCCGGCGACCGCCGCCATCACCGCCGAGATCGCCGGGGCGGCCGAGGAACGGTTGCGGCTGGCGTCGCGCAGCGCGATCCGGGGTGCCAGCGGGAGCGACCACCCGAGCCGGGCGAGCAGGCCGACCAGCGTCGGGGTGGCGAAGACCAGCCCCAGCTCGCCGAGGACCAGACCGGCGAGGATCAGCGGCGGCGACGTCCGGGCGGCTCCGAACGCGGCCACCGCCGCCCCGCCGGCCGCCATGCACACGCCGGCCGTGAGCCAGCGCCGCCGGTGCGCGGGTGGGGTGCGGCGGCCGGCCAGCCCGGCCACCACGTCCTGCCGGGCCGCCGCCCAGGCCGGGGCCAGCGCGGCCAGCACGCCGGACAGCACCGCGACGGCCGCGACCGCCACCAGGGCCTCCGGCCAGCAGCGGTACCCGCCGAAGCGCGCGCCGTAGAGGTGCTGCTCGACCAGCGGCCGGGCGGCGAACGCGGCGGCGACGCCGAGCGTGAGCCCGGTGGCCGCCCCGAGGGCGCCCAGCAGCACGCCGTCGGCCAGCACGATCCGGCGCAGGTGGGCGTCGTCGCCGCCCGCCACCGCGACCAACGCGAGGTCCCGGCGCCGCCGCCGTACGCCTACCGCGAAGGCCGGGCCGACGAGCAGCACCACCTCCAGCAGCCCCAGCCCGCCGACGAGTACCGAGACGCTCATCCCCTCTACGTCGACCGAGGAGAACGGCTCGGGCCCGACGACGTCCACCCCCGAGGGCGGGGCGGGGGTGCGGGCGTGGACCAGGACGCCGTGGTCGTTGAGCCGACGGAACAGCGTCTCGTCCACCGTCCCGGGCAGGTCCACCAGCCAGGTCACGTCCGGCTCGGCGTCCGTCGGGCCCGCGATCGCCGGGTGCAGCGTGACGACCGGTCCCAGGTCGTCCGGGTACTCGACCACCCCGACCACCCGCCACGAGCGGGAACCGTCCCCGGACGTGACGGTGCCACCGGGACGGACGTCGAGTCGGCGCAGCGCGGCGGGGCTCACCGCGATCTCGTCCGGCCCGGCCGGCGCCCGGCCGGAACGGAACCGGGCCAGCCCCCGGCCGAGCGGGTCCGCGAGGTCCACGGCGCGGCCGGTGACGTCCCGGTCGACCCGGTCGCCGACCCGGGCGTCGAAGCTCACCCAGCGGCGCAGCGGGACGACCCGGCTCCCGGGCGGCAGCAGGGCGGTGACCTGTTCGGCGGTGACCCGCCCGGCCGGCGGCGTCGCGTCGTGGTCGGACACCCAGCCATCGCCCCAGGCGTCCTGGGTGACCGGCCCGCGCGCCACCCAGAGCAGTTCCGCGTCGGCGACGCCGAGCCGTTGCTCGGTCCGCTCGGCCCGGGTCAGCTCGGACATGTCCCAGCTCACCGCGGTGAAGGTCAGCACCAGCACCGGCAGCGTGATCATCGCGAGCACCAGCGCCGTACGCCCCCGCGCCCGTCGGGCCTCCCGGCGGGCGATCCGCAGCGCCACCCACCAGGAGCCGACGGCGCCCGCGAGCCGGCCGCCCCGGCCCGCCGTCACCGACCGCTGCCGGTCAACAGCTGCTCCACGCTGCCCAGCGGGGCCGTCGAGTCGACCAGCACCCCGTCGCGGAGGAAGACCACCCGGTCGGCCCAGGCGGCGTGCCGTGCCTCGTGGGTGACCAGGACCGCGGCGGCCCCCGCGTCGACCCGCCGGCGCAGCAGGTGCAGCACCGCCTCGCCGGTCTGCGAGTCCAGCGCCCCGGTGGGCTCGTCGGCGAGCACCAGCCGGCGCTCGCCGACCAGCGCGCGGGCGATCGCCACCCGCTGCTGCTGGCCGCCGGAGAGCTGGTCGGGGAACCGGTCGCCCAGTTCCGGCAGGCCCACCTCGGCCAGCGCGTCCAGCGCCAGCCGGCGCGCCCGCCGGACGCCGGTCCCGTCGAGTTCCAGGGGGAGCGCGACGTTCTCCACGGCGGTGAGGCTGCCGAGCAGGTTCAGGTCCTGGAAGATGTAGCCGATCCGGCGGCGACGCACCTGGGCGAGGCGGCGCCGGTCCAGGGCGCCGAGGTGCTCGCCCTCGACGAGCACCTCGCCGGCGGTCGGGCCGTCCAGCCCGCCGGCGAGGGCCAGCAGGGTGGACTTCCCGGAACCGGAGGGCCCCATCACCGCGACGAGTTCGCCCGGGTGGACGGCGAGGCTCACGCCGCGCAGCGCGTGCACCGCCGCCGGCCCGGTGCCGTGGGTGCGGTGCACGTCGCGCACGTCGAGCACGGCCGGCGCCGGGCCGTCGCCCGCCGGCCCGCTGCCCACGCTCACCGTCGCGCCTCCTCGTCCGCCCGGTCCACCGCCTCGGCGGGCGTCGTCGGCGCGCGGCCGGGCCCCGTCGGACGGTAGCGCACCAGGCTCGTCTCGCAGTGGTCCAGCCAGCGCACCTCGGCCTCGGCCTGGAAGACCATGGCGTCCAGCACCAGCCGCCACGGCAGGTCCTCCGGGCGGTCGCTGGCGTACTTCAACCGGGTCAACTCCTGCAGCGTCCGCATGGTCGCGCTGCGCTGGGTCTGCACCACCGAGCGCACGTCGACGCCGGGCGTGGTCAGCGCGAGGGCCAGCTTGATCGCCAACTCGTCGCGGGGCCGGTCGGTGCGGCTGATCGGGGTGGCGAACCACAGCGCCAGGTCCGTCCGCCCGGCGTCGGTGATCTCGTACGGGCGCTGCCCGGCCTCGCTCTCGGGGAGCGAGCGGACCAGCCCGTCCCGCTCCAGGCGGGACAGGGTGGTGTAGACCTGCCCGATGTTCAGCGGCCAGGTCGAGCCGGTCGACTCCTCGAACGCGGCACGGAGCTGGTAGCCGTACATCTGGCCGCGTTCGAGCAGGGCGAGCAGCCCGTGACGGATGGACATGGTTCCGGAGTATGCATACCTGGTATGCGACCCGCAACCGGAGCGTCACCGCCGGCAGCGGCGGTCAGGCGGGCCGGCCGGGGAACGGCACGGTCAGCGGGGTGATTCCCGCCGTCCGGCGCCAGCGGGTCGCCCGCAGGGCGTACTCGACCAGGGCGGCCAGCGCCCTGTCGCGGTCGGCGCCGGTGGTGGCGGGCACCGCCGCCCGCCAGAACGCCGCGGTGCGCTCCTCCACCTCGACGGCCAGCCGCAGCGCGCTCGCCCGGTCGGTCACCGGGAACGGCAGGGCGTAGCCCGCCCGGTCGGCCGGGACGACGCCACCGCCCGCGCTCAGCTGCATCACCAGGTCGTCGCGGCGGCGCCGGTGCGCGGCCTCCGCCTCGCGGGCGGCGGTACGGGCCGCGCCGGTGAGGCGTACCCCGATGGGGCCGTAGGCCCAGATCGCCGCGTACTCGGCGGTGAGCGCCGCGCCCAGCGCCCCGGCCGGCCCGGTCGGTGTCGGTGCGGTCACTTCAGCGCCTCCACGTGCGTGGCCCGGGCGGCGGCGATCGAGGCGAGCAGCGCGGCCCGCTCCGCCGGCGCCGCCGCGCAGGCACTGGTCGCCGTCTCCCGGCCGGTGCGCTCGCGCTCGCGCAGCGCGGCCCGGGCGGCGGCCGGGTCGGCCGCCGGGGCGGGGGTGGCCGCGGCGGGCGCCGAGGGCAGTGGCACGCCGATCACCCGGGCCAGTTCGGCCGCGTGTGCGCCGTGCGCCTCGGCGATCGGGGTGAGCAGGCCGGCCAGCGCGGGGTGCGCCGCGGCGGCGTCGCGGTGCCCGGCGGCGAGCCGGAGCGCCTCGTCGAGCAGCGGCGTGAGCGGGTCGGGCCCGGGACTGGGATCGTCGTCGCGGTCGAGAAGATCACAGCCGGTCAGTGGCGCCGTCGCGCCGCCGAGTGCCAGGAGTGCCCCGGCGCGCAGCACCGTTCGCCGGGAATGCCCGGTTGCTCCGCCGCGTTGTGTCGTTCTGCCCGTCGCCACCGGACAAGTCAACACCATCACCGGCCGTACGTGGGCCACCGGCGTCGGTGCGCCGCCCGGTCCGGTGCCCGGCAGGCGCGTTACGCTCTGCGCAGCCACCGGCGCGTCAGCTCCGGTGGCGTGCCGGCATGGCGACCGATCGGGGCGCCGTCGATCACGAGAAGGGTGCGGAGATGACGCAGCGTGGCCGTGCCACGAGGTCGACGGGTCCGGCGGGCAGACCCCGGCGCGCCGACGCCCCCCGGGGCGGGGAACGCGCCGGCGGCCCGCGCGGCGACCTCGCCGCCCGGCGGGCCCGGCTGCGTGAGGTCATCGAGCCGGTGGTCGCCGGCGCCGGCTACGACCTGGAGGAGCTCACCGTCTCCCGGGCCGGCCGCCGGCACGTGGTGCGGGTGATCGTGGACGCCGACGGCGGGATCAACCTGGACGCCGTCGCCGAGGTCTCCCGGGCCGTCTCCGCGGCCCTCGACGCGGCCGAGGAGTCCGGGGGTGACATCGTCGCCGGGGAATACCAGCTGGAGGTCAGCTCCCCGGGCGTGGACCGGCCGCTGACCCTGCCTCGGCACTGGCGGCGCAACGTCGGGCGGCTGGTCAAGGTGACCGCCCGCGGCGCGGGCGCGCCGCCCGGGCAGCGCGCCGGGCAGCCCGCCGGCGACCGGCAGGTCACCGGCCGGGTGGTCGAGGCCGACGACGAACGCGTGGTGCTGGAGACCGACACCGGCCGCGCCGCGTGGACCTACGCCGAGCTCGGCCCCGGCCGGGTGCAGGTCGAGTTCCACCGCCTCGACGAGATCGAGGAGACGGACGAACCCGACGACATGGACGACACCGACGACTTCGACGACGAAGATGATGTGGAGGACGAGGAGAGGTGAACATCGACCTCGCGGCGCTGCGCGCACTCGAGCGCGAGCGGGAGATCCCGTTCGACACGATCCTCGCGGCGATCGAGACCGCGCTGCTGACCGCCTACCGGCACACCGAGGGGGCGGAACCGCACGCCCGGGTGGAGATCGACCGCAAGTCCGGCGCGGCCCTGGTCTACGCGCAGGAGCTGGACGACGACGGCACGGTGGTGCGGGAGTGGGACGACACCCCGCACGACTTCGGCCGGATCGCCGCCATGACCGCCAAGCAGGTGATCCTCCAGCGGCTGCGGGAGGCCACCGACGAGGTGCACTTCGGCGAGTACGTCGGCCGCGACGGCGACCTGGTCACCGGCGTGGTCCAGGCGCACGAGGCGCGGGCGGAGAAGGGCATCGTCACCGTCGACCTGGGCAAGCTGGAGGGCGTCCTGCCGCAGTCGGAGCAGGTGCCCGGCGAGCGGTACGTCCACGGCGAGCGGATCCGCTGCGTGGTGGTGCACGTGGCCAAGGGGATGCGCGGCCCGCAGATCACCCTGTCCCGCTCCCATCCGGCGCTGGTCAAGAAGCTCTTCGCGCTCGAGGTGCCGGAGATCGCCGACGGCACGGTCGAGATCGGCGCGATCGCACGTGAGGCGGGTCACCGTACGAAGATCGCGGTCCGCTCCACCGCCCAGGGCGTGAACGCCAAGGGGGCCTGCATCGGCCCGATGGGCCAGCGGGTCCGCGCGGTGATGAGCGAGCTGCACGGCGAGAAGATCGACATCATCGACTGGTCGGACGACCCGGCGACCTTCGTCGGCAACGCGTTGTCGCCGGCCAAGGCGCTGCGGGTCGAGGTGGTCGACCTGGCCACCCGGACGGCCCGGGTGACGGTGCCGGACTTCCAGCTCTCCCTCGCCATCGGCAGGGAGGGGCAGAATGCCCGGCTTGCTGCCCGGCTGACCGGTTGGCGGATCGACATCCGGTCCGACGCGGAGCAGGCCGGGGCGAGCGGCCGGAGCGGGGCTGATCACGTCCCGGAGCCGGGCAGCGCGATCTCGGGCGCCTAGGGGTAGACTTTCTCCAGTGGTACGACGCGCGCTGCCGGAGCGCACCTGTGTGGGTTGCCGGCGACGTGCGCCGGCCAGCGAATTGCTGCGGATCGTCGCGGTCGGCGACGAGGCTGGTCACAGTCTCCGGCCCGATCCGGCCCGCAGGCTGCCGGGTCGGGGAGCGAACATGCACCCGGATCCGGCCTGCTTCGCGCAAGCGGTGCGGCGGCGCGCCTTCGGGCGGGCGCTGCGCGTCACCGGGGTCCTCGACCACGGTGAGCTCGCGGAGCACGTCGATGCGCCAACCACTACGTCCGGTCAGCCCGACCGGGCGAGGGTCGCTAGCAAGGTAGGACGACCGACATGAGCACACGATGAAGTCCCTGAAATGACCAGGCTTCAAGTGCACGAGTGAGGTCGCTGCGGGTGCTGCCCGCACGACCTCGGAGTGAGGAGTGCAGTGGCAGGTAAGGCCCGCGTACACGAGCTTGCGAAAGAGCTCGGGGTCGAAAGCAAGACCGTTCTCGCCAAGCTCAAGGAGATGGGCGAGTTCGTGAAGTCCGCGTCCAGCACCGTCGAGGCGCCCGTCGCCCGACGTCTGCGTGGCGCATTCGTCGCGTCCGCCGGTGGGTCCTCGGCGCCGACCGCCCCTCCGGCGGCAGCCCCGAGCCCGGCACCGACCCCGACGCCGTCCCCGACCCCGGGTGCCCCCCGGGTATCGGCCAAGCCGATGCCGCCGCGGCGGCCGGCCGCGCCGACCCCTGGACCGAAGCCCAAGGGCCCGGTCCCCGGCCCGCCGCAGCCGGCGACCCCGGTCGCCAAGCCAGCGAGCGCGCACGACATCGAGGTGGCGGCCGCCGAGGCGCGCGCCGCCGCGCTGAAGGCTGAGCAGGAGGCCGCGGTCAAGGCCGCGCAGGCCGCCCGCCAGCAGCAGCGGGAGAACGTCCGACGGGAGCCCCCGACCGAGGGTGGTCCCCGTCCGGGTCCGCGTCCCGGCCCGAACGCCGTGCCGCCCCGTCCGGGTTCCCCGGCCGCGGGTCGTCCCGGCGCCCCGCAGCCGGGCCCGGGTGCCCGGCCGGGTGGTCGTCCGCCGGCGCGCGGCGCCGGCAACAACCCGTTCGGCATCCAGGGCGGTCAGCAGCAGCGGCCGCCGGCCGCCGGTGCCGGCGGTCCCCGGCCCAGCCCGGCGGGCATGCCGCCGCGGCCGAGCCCGGCCTCCATGCCGCCCCGGCCGAGCCCGGCCTCCATGCCGAGCCAGCGACCCACCACGGGTCGCCCCGGCGGTCCCGGTGGCGGGCGTGGCGGCCCCGGCGGCGGCGCGGGTCGTCCCGGTGGCGGTGGCTTCCGTCCCGGTGGCGGCGGCGGTGGCGGTGGCTTCCGCGGCGGTCCCGGTGGTGGCGGCGGCGGTGGCGGTGGCTACCGTGGTGGCCCCGGTGGCGGCGGCGGTGGTGCTCCCGGCGGCGGTTTCCGTCCGGGTGCCCCGGCCGGTGGCGGTGGTCGTCCCGGTGGCGGCGGTCGTGGCCGTGGCGGTGGCGCCGCGGGTGCCTTCGGGCGTCCGGGTGGCCGGCCGACCCGTGGTCGCAAGTCCAAGAAGCAGCGCAGACAGGAGTTCGACAACCTGTCGGCCCCGACCATGAGCTCGGGTGCCCCCCGGGGTCAGGGTCAGGTCATCAGGCTCTCCCGTGGCGCCTCGCTGTCGGACTTCGCCGACAAGATCAACGCCAACCCGGGTTCGCTGGTCCAGGAGATGTTCAACCTGGGCGAGATGGTCACCGCGACCCAGTCGTGCTCCGACGACACCCTGCAGCTGCTGGGTGAGCACCTCGGCTTCAACGTGCAGATCGTCAGCCCGGAGGACGAGGACCGCGAGCTGCTCGCGCAGTTCAACATCGACCTCGACGCCGAGGTCGCGGAGGACCGCCTGGTCAGCCGTGCGCCGGTCGTGACCGTCATGGGTCACGTCGACCACGGTAAGACCAAGCTGCTCGACGCGATCCGCAAGGCGAACGTCGTGGCCGGCGAGGCGGGTGGCATCACCCAGCACATCGGCGCGTACCAGGTCCACGTCCCGCACGAGGGCGAGGACCGGGCGGTGACCTTCATCGACACCCCGGGTCACGAGGCGTTCACCGCCATGCGTGCCCGTGGTGCCCAGGTGACCGACATCGTGGTGCTGGTGGTGGCGGCCGACGACGGCGTGATGCCGCAGACGATCGAGGCGTTGAACCACGCCAAGGCGGCCGACGTGCCGATCGTGGTGGCGGTCAACAAGGTCGACAAGCCGGAGGCCAACCCGGACAAGGTCCGCCAGCAGCTGACCGAGTACGGGCTGGTCGCCGAGGAGTACGGCGGCGACACGATGTTCGTCAACGTGGCGGCGAAGCCCGGCATCGGCATCGACGAACTGCTCGAGGCGGTCCTGCTGACCGCCGACGCGTCGCTGGAGCTGACCGCTCCGATCGACGGGCCGGCGCAGGGTGTGGCCATCGAGGCGCACCTGGACAAGGGCCGCGGTGCGGTGGCGACGGTGCTGGTGCAGAAGGGCACCCTGCGGGCGGGCGACTCGATCGTCGCCGGTGGGGCGCACGGCCGGGTCCGGGCGATGCTCGACGAGAACGGCAACCAGGTCGCCGAGGCGGGTCCGGCCCGTCCGGTCCTGGTGCTCGGTCTGACCGCGGTGCCGGGTGCGGGTGACACCTTCCTGGCGGCCGAGGACGACCGCACGGTGCGCCAGATCGCCGAGCAGCGGCAGGCGCGGCGGCGGGCGGCGGCATTCGCCAACTCCCGTGGCCGGGCCACCCTCGAGACGCTCATGGAGCAGCTCAAGGAGGGCGAGAAGACCTCGCTCAACCTGGTGCTCAAGGGCGACGTCTCCGGTTCCGTGGAGGCCCTCGAGGACGCGCTGTTCAACCTCGACATCCCGGAGGAGGTCCAGCTCAGGATCATCCACCGGGGCGTGGGTGCGATCACCGAGAGCGACGTCATGCTCGCGAGCGCCTCGTCCGAGGCGGTCACGATCATCGGCTTCAACGTGCGGGCCTCCAACAAGGTCCGCGAGATGGCCGACCGCGAGGGCGTGGAGATCCGGTACTACACCGTCATCTACCAGGCCATCGAGGAGATCGACGCCGCCCTCAAGGGGCTGCTCAAGCCGGAGTACGAGGAGGTCGAGCTGGGCAGCGCGGAGATCCGCGACGTCTTCCGCTCGTCCAAGGTCGGCAACATCTCCGGTTGCATCGTCCGGTCGGGCATCATCCGGCGCAACGCCAAGGCGCGCCTGCTGCGCGACGGCTCGGTGGTGGCGGACAACCTCACCATCAGCTCGCTCAAGCGGTTCAAGGACGACGCCACGGAGGTGCGCGAGGGCTTCGAGTGTGGTCTGACCCTGGGTGGTTACAACAACGTCCAGGTCGGCGACATCATCGAGACCTTCGAGATGCGGGAGAAGGCTCGCGCCTGATCCGGTGAACCACTGATCGAGGGGTTTACGCCGAAAGGCGTAAACCCCTTGATCATGTGGGGGTACGTCCGGGTATCGTCCGGGGCGATGTTCACCGGAACCGCGGTCTTCGACCTGCTGCTGCCGGGCGACTCCCGGTCGCTCAAGGCCAAGAGATCATACGTACGCCCGATCGTGGCGGCCCTGCGCCGCTTCGAGGTCTCGGCCGCCGAGGTCGGGGCGCTCGACCTGCACGGTCGGGCCCAGATAGCCGTGGCCGTGGTGGCCGCCGAGGCGTCGCACGTCCGCGAGGTGCTGGACTCCTGCGAGCGCCTGGTGGCCGGCCGACCGGAGGCCGAGTTGCTCTCGGTACGCCGGCGGCTCTACGGCGAGGAGGACTGACGCCGGCGCGGGTGCGCGCGTCCGGCGGGCGGTGCCGATGCCCGGCGGCGCGGGTGCGCGCGGCGGGCGGTGACGACCCCGGCGGTGCGGGTGTGCCGGGCGTCGTGCCGGGCCGGCGCACCGCCGGCGCGACGCGCGGCGGCGGTCGCCGCGCGGGTAGTGTTCGAGATGTTGGCCGGTCGGCTCCGGGGCGCTCCGCGTCGCCGGTGACGGCCGGGAACGGGACGCCGTGGAGGTGGCGAAATGTCGGATCCGGCCAAGGTACGCCGGCACGCGGAGCGGGTGCGTGAACTGGTCGCGTCGGTGGTGCGTAGCCAGATCAAGGACCCCCGGCTCGGCATGATCACCATTACCGACGCCCGGATCACCGCCGACCTGCGCGACGCGACCGTCTTCTACACGGTGCTCGGCGACGCGGCGGCCCAGTCCGGCACCGCCGCGGCGCTGGAGAGTGCCAAGGGCATGCTGCGCAGCACCGTCGGCAAGGCGCTCGGCCTGCGGCACTCGCCGACCCTGACCTTCGTCCTCGACGACGTGCAGGACCAGGTCAAGCACATCGACGACCTGCTCGCCCAGGCCCGCACCGCCGACGCCGAGGTGCAGCGGCTCGCCGCCAGGGCCGAGTACGCGGGCGAGGCCCAGCCGTACCGGCTGGACGAGGACGACGAGTCCCACGAGGACGAGGACGAGACTCCGCCCCGGGGCGGGGACCAGCGGTGACCGAACCGTCCGGCGGTCCGGCCGGTGGCGCCCTCGCCGAGGCGACGCCACCGGCCGACTCCGGCCCTGCCGAGGCGGACTGGGCGGCGGCCGTCGCGGCGGTGCGGGGGCTGCCGCCGGACGGGCGGGTGCTGCTGATCTGCCACGTCAACCCGGACGGCGACGCGCTGGGCAGCATGCTCGGCTTCGGGCTCGGGCTGCGTCGGCTGGGCGTACGGCGAATGCAGGCGACCTTCCCCGGCCCGCCGGAGGTGCCCGAGCCGTTCCGCGGCCTGCCCGGGCTCGACCTGCTCGTGCCGGCGACCGAGGCGTACCCGGACCCGGATCTGGTCGTCTGCTTCGACGCGGCCAGCGAGTCCCGGCTCGGCGAACTGGTCGACCGGCTGGGCGCGGCCGGCGGCGCGCTGGTGCTCGACCACCACGCGTCGAACACCCGCTTCGGCCGGGTCAACCTGGTGGACCCGCACGCGGCGGCCACCTCGGTGGTCGTCGAGAAGCTGCTCGCCCGGCTCGGCGTCGCGCTGGACGCGGAGATCGCGGAGTGCCTCTACGTCGCCCTGAGCACCGACACCGGCTCGTTCCGGTTCGAGGCGACCACGCCGGCGGTGCACCAGCTCGCGGCGCGCCTGATCGCCACCGGCATCCGCCCCGGTGACATCTCCCGCCGGATCTTCGACACCCGGCCGTTCGGCGCCGTCCGCCTCTTCGGCGAGGTGCTCGGCCGGGCACGCCTGGAGCCGGCCGCGGCCGTCGGGCACGGCCTGGTCTGGACGTACGCCACGCAGGACGACCTGGCCCGGCACGACCAGCCGGCGTACGTGCTGGAGGCGCTGATCGACTCGGTCCGGTGCACCGCCGAGGCCGACGTGAGCTGCGTGGTCAAGCAGACCGCGACCGGCGACTGGGCCGTGTCGATGCGCAGCAAGGGTGCGGTGGACGTCAGCCGGGTGGCGGTCGCGCTGGGCGGCGGCGGGCACCGTTTCGCCGCCGGATTCACCGGCCGGGGGACGGTCGACGAGGTCGTCGACCGGATCCGCGCGGAGCTCGACGGCGCGCTGACCGGGCCCGACCGGCGCTGAGCCGGCGGGCCCGCACGGGAAGATCAGGGTCAGCTCCGGGGAGTGTACGTCTTCCGGGGCTCGGCGAGTCCGGGGAGAATCGCGGGATGGAGCAGCCCCACGACCTCACCGTCGAGGCGCCCCGCGCCTGGGACCGTCCCGCCGTCACCGTGCCGGTGCTCGTCTGCCTCTCGTTGGTCGGCGGCCGGTTCCCGTCGTTCTCGACGGAGGCCAACCTCTGGACCCTCGGCACCGGCGGCGTGTTGATCTGGCTGGGCCTGAGCAATCGGGTGCCCCGGCGGCCCGCCCCGCGCCGGCTCGGCGCCCCGGCGGCCTGGTGGGCCCTCCCGGTGGTGGTCTTCGGGGTCTTCGAGGGGGCCACGTTCGTGCTGGCCGTCGGGGACGACTTCCCCACCTTCTCCCGGTTGGCGGATCCGATGCTGGAGGACCGGCTGGTCCGGTCGGCCGCCTGGCTGGCCTGGCTGTCCGCGTTCTGGGGGTTGGTGCGGCGATGATGCGGGCGATGGCGATCGGCGGCTTCCTGGCGGCGCTGGTGATCTTCGCCGCCGTCGAGTGGGCGGCCCGCCGCGAGGGCTCCCGGATCCCGACGCTCGGCGAGGTCTGCGCGTACGTGATGCGCTACGAGGTGGGGTCGGTGCCCGTCGGCCGGATCGGGCTCTTCGGCTTCTGGTGGTGGCTCGGCTGGCACTTCCTGGCCCGCTGACCGCCGGCCTCCCTCCGCCGGTCCGCGACCCGGGACGACCCGACGGACCAATGTGAGTCCAGATCGCGGGAACCGTGGGCAGCATGTGGACCTGAACGATAACTTGGGAATCGACCGGCGCCTTGTGGCGGTGCCGGTCGTGGGCGGTGGGGCCACACCCGGCAACGCCTCCCTCCAGGGTCGGACCGACCCGGGCTCACACGCTGCCCACCAGCCGCTCCGGTGACCCCGGACCGCTGCCGGGCGTTCAGCACGCCGCCCGTGAGGGCCGCCGTCGCGTCGGCGGCTGCCCGCGCCCTGGAAGGGGACCACCACCATGCCGAGCAAGCCCAAGCCCGAGACCACCGACGAGGCCCGCGAGCAGATGCGCCGCGCGCTGCAGACCTCGATGGACACCCGTCAGTGACCCCGGCCGACCGGCGGTGACACGGCCGGCGTCCGCCGCCGACGGCGGCATCGCCCAGCCGGCGTCGACCGCCGGTCGCGGGCGTCCGCCGCTTTCCACGGCCGACGCCCGGCCCGCCGGCTGCCGTTGTGCGGGTCGACCCGGACGTCGGAAGGCCGACGCTCCGAGCGAGCCGGACACCGCTCCGCCCACCGCGGGCCGTGGCGCTGCTGGTGGCCGGCCCGGAGCCGGCAGCGCTGGCGACCGTGCCGGTGCGTCGGTACGGTCCCCGCATGCGCCGGATCCTCGTCGTCGGCAGCTCGGGCGCCGGTAAGAGCACCCTCTCCCGCGAGGTCGCGCGCCGGCTCGACCTGCCGCTCATCCACCTCGACCGGCACTTCTGGCAGCCCGGCTGGGTGGCCCCCGACGACGCCCGCTGGCGTGCCGCGGTCGCCGAACTCGCCGCCCGGCCGTCCTGGGTGATGGACGGCAACTACGGCGGCACCCTCGACCTCCGCCTGCCCCGCGCCGACCTGCTGGTCCTCTGCGACCCGGGTCGACTGCTCTGCCTCGGCCGGGTGCTGCGCCGCCGGTGGGCGTACCGCGCCACCGGCCGCCCCGACCTCCCGCCCGGCTGCCCGGAGAAGATCGACGCCGAGTTCCTCCGGTACGTGTGGCGCTACCCGCGCCGGTCCCGGCCCCGGCTGCTCGCCGCGGTCGCCACGCACGCGCCGGCGTTGCCGGTGGTCCGGCTGCGCAGCCGCGCCGAGGTGCACCGCTGGCTCGCCGAGTTGCCGCCGGCGTGAGCAGAAACCCGGGCCGGCGGGGACGGCGCTGCGTTAGGGTCCGGGCATGAGGTCGTTCCGCGGCGTCCTGCCCCCACCGCGCTCCTGACCGGAGCGTCACGCCACCGGTGGTCCCCCGAGCCCGGGTGACCACCGGCCTTCGCGGTGCGACCTGCCCGGACGACGGGCCTTCCGCCGATCCCGGCCGAGCCACCGCCGCCCGCGGCCTGCCCGTCCTGTGTGCGCTCCGACAGACATCACCTCTGTCAGCGGCTCGATTCTCCCTGGAGCGCACCTGTGTCCCGATCGTCCCTTTCCTGCTCGTCCGCATCTCCGTCCACCCCAGAACCCCGCCGGGCGTCCACTGCCGGCCTTCGCATCGGCCTGCTGTACGTCACCGTCGCCGCCGTGCTGTGGGGCACCACCGGTGTCGCCGTGCAACTCGTCCGCGAGTCCACCGCACTGACCCCGACGGGCATCGGTTTCTACCGCCTCGCCATCGGCGCGGTGGCGCTGCTCGCCCTCGTGGCGCACCGGCTGGGACCGGTGCTGGCGGCGCTGCGGTCGGAACCGGTGGTCCTCGTCCTGATCGGGGTCGGTCTCGGGGCCTATCAGGCCCTCTACTTCGTCGCCGTCGCGGCGGGCGGCGTCGGGGTGGCCACGCTGGTCAGCCTGGGGCTCGCCCCGGTCCTCATCTTCGCGTGGGAGAGCCTGCGCGCGCGGCGGCTGCCCGGGCGGACCCTGCTGGGCGCCCTGGTGGCCGGCGTCGCCGGCCTCGTGCTCGTCACGGTGTCGGCCGGGCAGCCGGGCGCCGCCGCGCCGCGCCCGCTGTTCGGCCTGCTCGCGGCCTTCGGCTCGGGGGTCGGCTATGCCGCCAGCATCGTGCTGAGCCGGCACGCCGCGCGTCGTGTCCCGCCGATGACGCTCACCACCGTCTCCATCGTGGTGGGCGCGGTGGCTCTGGCGCCGGTCGCGCTGGCCGAGGGGGTCGCCGTTCCGGCCCGGCTCGCGCCCGTCGGCCTGCTAGTCCATCTCGGGGTGGTCACCACGGCCGTGGCGTACGCCCTGTTCTACGCCGGGCTGCGCACCACCACGGGCAGCGCCGCCGCGCTGTCGACCCTGGCGGAGCCGCTCACCGCCGTGCTGCTCGCCGGGTGGCTCGTCGGCGAGACGCTGCCCGTGCCGGTGGCCGTCGGGGGAGTGCTCCTGCTCGGTGCCGTGACCGTCGTCCATCTGTTACCAGGTAAGTGATCGCATCGCTTGCGATCCTTACCGTGCCCGTGCCAGGATCGGCGGCGATGAGTCAGCCAGCCGTCGCCGCCCCTGCCGCCGCGTCACCCCGCCGGATCGCCGCGCTCGCCCTGCCGGCGCTGGTGGTGCTGGCCGCCGAACCGCTCTACGTGCTCGTCGACACGGCGGTGGTGGGGCATCTCGGCCGGGTGCCGCTCGCCGCGCTCGCCGTCGGCGGCACGGTGCTGACCCTCATCGCGTGGCTCGGCACCGTGGTCGCGTACGGCACCACCGGGCGGTCGGCCCGGCGCTTCGGGGCCGGCGACCGGGCCGCCGCCGTCGCCGAGGGCGTGCAGTCCTCCTGGCTGGCGCTCGGGGTGGGCGTGCTGGTCGCGGTCGGCATGCAGGTCGGCGGCGGGGCGTTGGCGCGTACGCTCGCCGGAGGCCCTGGCGAGGTGGCCGACGCCGCCGCGCAGTGGCTGCGGGTCGCGGCGCTCGGCGCCCCGGGCCTGCTGCTCGCCGCCGCCGGCAACGGCTGGCTGCGCGGCGTGCAGGACACCCGCCGGCCGCTGGCGTTCGTGCTCGGGCCGAACCTGCTCTCCGCCGTGCTCTGCCCCCTGCTGGTCTACCCGCTCGGCCTCGGCCTGGTCGGCTCCGCGGTGGCCAACGTGGTCGCCCAGACCATCGGCGGGGCGCTCTTCGCCGGGGCGCTGGTCGCCGAGCGGGTCTCGCTGCGGCCCCGGCCGCGGCTGATCGGGCAGCAACTGGTGCTCAGCCGGGACCTGCTGATCCGGGGCGTCGCGTTCCAGGCCAGCTTCCTCTCCGCCACCGCCGTCGCCGCCCGCTTCGGGGCCGCCGCCGTGGGCGCCCACCAGATCGCCCTGCAACTCTGGTTCTTCACCGCGCTGGTGCTCGACGCGCTCGCCATCGCCGCCCAGTCGCTGGTCGGCGCCGCGCTCGGCGGCGGCGACGACGCCGGGGCCCGGGCCCTCGCCCGCCGGATCGGGCTGCTCGGCGGCGCCTGCGGCGTGGCGTTCGCGGGGCTCATCGCCGCCGGCGCCGGCGTCGTCCCCGGCTGGTTCAGCTCCGATCCGCAGGTACGCGACCAGGCGATGCTGGCCTGGCCGTGGTTCGTGGCGATGCAGCCGCTGGCCGGCGTCGTGTTCGCCCTCGACGGCGTGCTGATCGGCGCCGGGGACGTCCGCTACCTGCGCAACCTGACCATCGTGGCCGCCCTCGGCGGCTTCCTGCCCGCCATCTGGCTGGCGTACGGGCTCGACCTCGGGCTCGGCGGCATCTGGGCCGGGCTCACGCTGTTCGTGGTGATCCGGCTGGTCGCCCTGCTGCTGCGGCTGCGCTCGGGCGGCTGGGCCGTGGTCGGCGCGGTGCGCTGACCACACCCGTCCGGGTGCTCCCGCGGTTCAGCAGCTCTCGCCGTCGCCGGGCCGCCAGCTCGGGTCGTAGACGTCGCCGGTCGGCCGCGCGGAGGGCCGGCTGCGCAGCGGCTCCTCGGGGGCGAGGGCCAGGAACCCCCGCTTGATCCCGGCGCAGTCGGCGTTGTAGAGGGTGCTCGCCGCCTCGTGCACCCACAGCCCACGGGACGAGGACCGGACGTCGTCGGGGTGCGGGACGTGCCAGACCACCTCGTCGCGCACGGTGACCAGCTCGGCTCCCGGCGGGTACTCCTGCGCCCGCCAGAGGTCGAAGTGGTAGACCCAGATGAAGCTGGTGGTGATCTCCAGCACCCGGATGCCGTCGGGGTCGGTGGTCGCCCGGTAGGTGACGGTGCCCCGCGCGCGGACCGTGTCGGCGTTGTCCAGCCGCGGGTCGGCCTCGTCGTCAACCCGGGTCACGTAGTTCAGCGCCACGCCGTCGGCCAGATCGCGCCGGACTTCGTCCCGGTTGTCGGGCGCGATCAGCCCGAGGAAGGGCGCCGGGTCGTTGGCCAGCAGCATCGACCTGTCGACGCGGCCCTCGACGAGCGCCTGCCGGACCTTCGCCAGGCCGTCGGCGACCTGCTTCGCGGTGAACGGCGTGGCCGCCTTCGCCGGCGGCAGGACGATGGCGTCCTTCCCGGCGGCGAACGACTCCGCCGGGGTGGCCGCCCACGGGCTCACCGAGTTGCCGTCGGCGTCGGTGGGACGGACCGGGCCGGGGGCGGCCCGGCGCTCGGGCAGGATGGGCTCGTTGTCGCGGACCCGCTCGTAGACGCCGAGGCCGATGGTGCCCACCACCGCGAGGAACGAGAGCGTCACCAGGGCGGCGAAGCCGCCCAGCAGCTTCGCGCTGTGCCGCGCCCAGCCCAGCCGGAACCGTTCCGAACGGGTCAACACGCGGTCCGCCTCCGATTCGCGCATCCAGGACGGGACGCGGATCGGCTCCTCGGACTGGGCGGCGTACGGGTCGAAAGGCGGGGGCGGATCGCTCGGCCGCTGGTCGGTGCTCATTCGGCTGTCCAGGTGGGGTGGGTGGAGGGGGCGCATGATCTTCGCACCCGACGCGCCCCGGCGTGGTCCCGCGCGACCCGGGGCGGGCAACGCTGCCCGACCGGTGGACGCCGCGCTGGCCATCCACCCGACCGTACGGCGGCGACGGGGCGTCCGGGCCGGTCTGGCAGGCTTGGGTGTCGTGAGCGCAGACGGTCTGATCGTGGTCGACAAGCCCGGCGGCATGACGTCGCACGACGTGGTGGCGCGGATCCGCCGGTTGGCGCGGACCCGCCGGGTGGGGCACGGCGGCACCCTCGACCCGATGGCCACCGGCGTGCTGGTGATCGGGATCGGCCGGGCCACCCGCCTGCTCACCTACGTGATCGGCGCGCACAAGAGCTACACGGCCACCGTCCGGCTCGGCCAGGCCACCGTCACCGACGACGCCGAGGGCGACGTGATCGCCACCACTGCGGCCGGGCGGGTCACCGACGAGGCGGTCCGCGCCGCCCTCGCCGCGCTGACCGGCGAGATCGACCAGGTGCCGAGCGCGGTCAGCGCGATCAAGGTCGACGGGCAGCGGGCGTACAAGCGGGTGCGCGAGGGGGAGAGCGTCGAGCTGCCCGCCCGCCGGGTCACCGTCTCCCGGCTGGACCTGCTGGCCGTACGCCGGGACACCCCCGACGTGGTGGACGTCGACATCGACGTGACCTGCTCCTCGGGGACGTACATCCGGGCCATCGCCCGGGACGCGGGCCTGGCGCTCGGGGTGGGCGGGCACCTGACCGCGCTGCGGCGTACCGCCGTCGGCGGCTTCACCCTCGCGGAGGCCGCCACCCTCGACGAGCTGGAGCGGCGCGCGCCCGAGGTGGTCCACCTGCCGCTGGCCGCGGCGGCCGACCGGTTCTTCCCGCGGCGCGACGCCGGCGCCGACGAGGCGAAGGTGCTCTCCCACGGCGGGCCGCTCGACCCGGCCGGCATTCCCGGCCCCTACGCGGTCTTCGGCCCCGACGGTGGGCTGATCGCTATCGTCAGCGAGCGGGACGGCCGGGCCCGCGCGGAGATCGTGCTCGCCCCCGCCTGACGGCGGGGCGGGGGACCGGCGGCCCTTGCGGGCCGCCGCGGAGGCAGGGAGGAGCGCAATGCAGCGGTGGCGGGGGTACGACGCGGCGCCCGGTGGCTGGGGGCGGTCGGTCGTCACCATCGGCGTCTTCGACGGCGTGCACAAGGGGCACCAGGCGACCATCGGGCACGCCGTGGCCCGGGCCCGCGAGCTGGGCGTGCAGTCGGTGGTGGTCACCTTCGACCCGCACCCGGCCGAGGTGGTCCGCCCCGGCTCGCACCCGGCGGTGCTCACCGAGCCCGCCCGCAAGGCCGAGCTGATCGAGGCGCTCGGCGTGGACGTGCTCTGCGTGGTGCCGTTCACCCCGGAGTTCTCCCGGCTGCCCGCCGAGGCGTTCGTGCACGACGTCCTGGTCGAGCACCTGCACGCCGCCCTGGTGGTGGTGGGAGAGAACTTCCGCTTCGGGCACCGCGCCGCCGGCGACGTGGCGCTGCTGGAGCGGCTCGGCCGCACCTTCGGCTTCGGCGTCGAGGGGGCCCCGCTGGTCGCCGAGGCGGGCACCGTCTTCTCCTCCACGTACATCCGTTCCTGCGTCGACGCGGGGGACGTCGGGGCGGCCGCCGCCGCGCTCGGCCGCCCGCACCGGCTGGAGGGCGTGGTGGTCCGCGGCGACCAGCGCGGCCGCGAGCTGGGCTTCCCCACCGCCAACCTGCTCTGTCACCGGTACGCGGCGGTGCCCGCCGACGGCGTCTACGCCGCCCGGCTGGTGCGCCGGGGCCACGCCGAACCGCTGGGGGCGGCGGTGTCGGTCGGCACCAATCCGACCTTCTCCGGGCGGGAACGCCGGGTGGAGGCGTACGTGCTGGACTTCGCCGGCGACCTCTACGGCGAGCGGCTGGCGCTGGACTTCGTCGCACACCTGCGCGGGCAGATCCGATACGACGCGATCGAGCCGTTGATCGCCCAGATGGGGCAGGACGTCGAGCGCACCCGCCGGGCCCTCGACTGACCGCCTCGCGGCCCTTGACCGGCCGGCGCCCGGCCGTACTGGTAGTCTGGCGGGGACGTCGGCTGACCGACGTGGGGCCTCGCGTGCCTGCACGACGCCGCGGGTGCGAGGTACCGGTCCGTTTCCGGTCCACCGACCGATCCGACGGACATCATCGAACAACCCACGAAACAGGGAGAACATGGCGCTCGACCAGGAAGCCAAGGCCAAGATCCGCGCGGAGTACGCGACCGCCGAGGGCGACACCGGTTCGCCGGAGGTGCAGGTCGCGGTCCTCACCAAGCGGATCGCCGAGCTCACCGAGCACCTGAAGGTGCACAAGCACGACCACCACAGCCGCCGCGGGCTGCTGCTGCTGGTCGGCCGTCGCCGTCGGCTGCTCAACTACGTCCAGAAGAAGGACATCAACCGCTACCGGTCGCTCATCGAGCGGCTCGGTCTGCGCCGGTGACGTGACGGGGGAGTGGCCTGACCGGGCCGCTCCCCCGCTCCGCTACCACCCGAGAAACAGGGCCGCGCGACCACCCGAGAAAGGGAGCAGGTCAGCGTACCGGTCTCCGGTAGTGGCCCCCGGGCACCCCGGCATCTCGCCGGCCACCCGGGCGCTTCGATCGAAGACCGGCCGTCTGAGCAGCTCCCGCGTCGTGGGCCCCCGATGCGAAGGAGCACGACAGCACCATGACCGAGACCAACCTCGGCACCGAATCCCGCACCGCCGTGATCGACAACGGGTCCTTCGGCACCCGTGAGATCACCTTCTCCACCGGCCGGCTGGCCCGCCAGGCCGCCGGCTCCGTCATCGCCCAGCTCGGCGAGACGGTCGTCCTCTCCGCCACCACCGCCGGCAAGCAGCCGAAGGAGCAGTTCGACTTCTTCCCGCTGACCGTCGACGTCGAGGAGCGGATGTACGCCGCGGGCCGCATCCCCGGCTCGTTCTTCCGCCGTGAGGGCCGCCCCAGCGAGGACGCGATCCTCACCTGCCGGCTGATCGACCGGCCGCTGCGCCCGTCGTTCGTCAAGGGCCTGCGCAACGAGGTCCAGGTCGTCGAGACCGTCCTCGCGCTCGACCCGCAGCACCCCTACGACGTCGTGGCGATCAACGCCGCGTCGATGTCGACCAAGCTCTCCGGCCTGCCGTTCTCCGGCCCGATCGGGGCGACCCGGATGGCGCACGTCGACGGCCAGTGGGTCGCCTTCCCGACCCACGAGGAGCTGGCCCGGGCCACCTTCGACATGGTGGTGGCCGGCCGCGCCCTGGCCGACGGCGACGTCGCGATCATGATGGTCGAGGCCGAGGCCACCGAGCACACCGTGGCGCTGGTCGCCGGCGGCGCCCCCGCCCCGACCGAGGAGGTCGTGGCGAGCGGCCTGGAGGCCGCCAAGCCGGCCATCCGCGAGCTGTGCCGCGCGCAGAGCGAGCTGGCCGACGTGGCCGCCAAGCCGGTCGCCGAGTTCCCGGTCTTCCTGGACTACCAGGACGACGCGTACGACGCGGTGGCCGACGTGGCCCGCGCCGACGTCGCCGAGGCCCTGCAGATCGCCGGCAAGGCGGTCCGTGAGGAGGCCCTGGACGCGATCAAGGGCCGCGTGCTGGCCGAGCTCGGTCCGCGCTTCGAGGGCCGGGAGAAGGAGCTCAGCGCGGCCCTCCGGTCGCTGACCAAGTCCGAGGTCCGCAACCGGGTGCTGCGCGAGCAGGTCCGCATCGACGGCCGCAGCCCGCGCGACATCCGCCCGCTGACCGCCGAGGTCGGCGTGCTGCCGCGGGTGCACGGCTCGGCGCTGTTCGAGCGCGGCGAGACGCAGATCCTGGGCGTCACCACGCTGAACATGCTGCGCATGGAGCAGTCGCTGGACACCCTCTCCCCGGAGAAGTCCAAGCGCTACATGCACAACTACAACTTCCCGCCGTACTCGACCGGTGAGACCGGCCGGGTCGGCTCGCCGAAGCGGCGCGAGATCGGCCACGGCGCGCTCGCCGAGCGGGCGCTGATCCCGGTGCTGCCGTCGCGCGAGGAGTTCCCCTACGCCATCCGGCAGGTCTCCGAGGCGCTCGGCTCCAACGGCTCCACCTCGATGGGCTCGGTCTGCGCCTCGACGCTGGGCCTGCTGTCCGCCGGTGTGCCGCTGAAGGCGCCGGTCGCCGGCATCGCCATGGGCCTCATCTCCGACGAGGTCGACGGCAAGACCCAGTACGTGACGCTGACCGACATCCTCGGCGCCGAGGACGCGTTCGGCGACATGGACTTCAAGGTCGCCGGCACCCGGGACTTCGTCACCGCGCTCCAGCTCGACACCAAGCTCGACGGCATCCCGTCGGACGTGCTGGCCGCCGCGCTCCAGCAGGCGCACGAGGCCCGGCAGACCATTCTCGACGTGATGCAGCGGGCCATCGAGGCCCCGGCCGAGATGTCGGACTACGCGCCGCGGGTCACCACCGTCAAGATCCCGGTGGACAAGATCGGCATGGTGATCGGCCCGAAGGGTCAGACCATCAACGCCATCCAGGACGAGACCGGCGCCGAGATCTCCATCGAGGACGACGGCACGATCTACGTCGGCGCGACCAACGGCCCGTCGGCCCAGGCCGCGGTCGAGCGGATCAACGCGATCGCCAACCCGACGCTGCCGAAGGTCGGCGACAAGTTCCTCGGCACCGTGGTGAAGACGGCCGCGTTCGGCGCGTTCGTCTCGCTGCTGCCGGGCCGCGACGGCCTGCTGCACATCTCCAAGGTGGGCGACGGCAAGCGGGTCGAGAAGGTCGAGGACTTCCTCAACGTCGGCGACAGGGTCGAGGTCGAGATCGCGGACATCGACGCCCGCGGCAAGATCTACCTGGACAAGGTCCGCCCGGAGGGCGCCGAGGCGCCGGCCGCCGGCGAGGCCGCCGGTGGCGAGCGTCCGGCCGGCCGGGACCGGGGTGACCGGGGCCCGCGCGACCGCGGCGACCGCGAGCGCGGCGGCGACCGGGGCGGTCGTGGCCCGGGCGGCGGCGAGCGCGGCCAGGGCGGCGGCGAGGGTGGCGAGGGCGGCGAGGGCGGCGAGCGTCCGCGCCGCCGGACCCGGCACAGCTGACGCACCAGCACACCGCACCACCCACCCCTCGTCGATCTGGGAGCAACAACACGTGAGTCGGGCCGTTCGTGCGCCGTTTCCGCCGGATCGACGGGGGGTGGCGTCATTCCCGGGCCCCCCGGGCCCCTCGGACGCCGCGTTCCGCGGCACCGGGGGGGCCCGCTCCGGCGGTGCCTCCCGGGCGGTGACCCGCACGATCAGTGACGACCCCCTGGGCGGCACGGTACGCCGTACCGTGCTGCCCAGCGGGCTGCGCGTGCTCACCGAGGCGATCCCGGCGATGCGCAGCGTGTCGTTCGGCATCTGGGTCGCGGTCGGCTCCCGCGACGAGACCGGCCCGCAGGCCGGCGCGGCGCACTTCCTGGAGCACCTGCTGTTCAAGGGCACCAACAAGCGCAGCGCCCTGGACATCTCCTCCGAGATCGAGGCGGTGGGCGGCGAGACCAACGCCTTCACCACGAAGGAATACACCTGCTACTACGCCCGGGTGCTCGACGAGGACCTGCCGCTGGCCATCGACGTCATGTGCGACCTGGTCGCCGACTCGGTGCTGAAGCCGGCCGACGTGGAGACCGAGCGGGGCGTGATCCTCGAAGAGATCGCCATGCACGACGACGAGCCCGGCGACGAGGTGCACGACCTCTTCGCCCGGGCGGTCTACGGCGACCACCCGCTGGGCCGGCTGATCTCCGGCACCGAGGAGACGGTCACCCCGATGACCCGGCGGCAGATCCAGGGCTTCTACCGCCGCCGCTACACCGCCCCGCAGATCGTCATCGCCGCCGCCGGCAACCTGGACCACACCGCGGTGGTGAAGCTCGTCCGCCAGGCGCTGCGCGGCACCCCGCTGGACACCGACCCGGCGGTGCCGGCGCCGCACCGGTCGGCCACCCCGGCGGTACGCACCAGGCCCGCCACCACCCTGGTGGAGCCGAAGGAGACCGAGCAGGCGCACGTCATCCTCGGTTGCCCCGGCATCGACCGGCTGGACGAGCGCCGCTTCGCCCTCGGCGTGCTCAACAACGTCCTCGGCGGCGGCATGTCGAGCCGGCTGTTCCAGGAGATCCGCGAGCAGCGCGGCCTGGCCTACTCGGTCTACTCCTACGCCAGCCAGTACGCCGACAGCGGCCTCTTCGCCGTCTACGCCGGCTGCGCACCCGGCAAGGTGGACGAGGTGCTGGAGCTGACCCGGGCCGAACTCGGCCGGGTGGCCGCCGACGGGCTGACCGAGGCCGAGGTGGCTCGCGGCAAGGGGATGAGCAAGGGCTCGTTCGTGCTGGGCCTGGAGGACACGGGCTCGCGGATGAGCCGGCTGGCCAAGGGCGAGCTGCTCTACGGCGACCTGATGCCGGTCGACGAGCTGCTCCGCCGGGTCGACGCGGTCACCGTGGCCGACGTGAACACCCTCGCCGCCGAGCTGCTGAGCCGGCCGATGTCGCTGGCCGTGGTCGGCCCGTTCGGCGAGGGCGACTTCTCCGCCCGCTGACCGGCCGCGCCACCCGCCCGCGCCCGTGGCCGGGCCCTGCCTCGGGTCCGGCGGGATGCGGACGTCCCGATTGGGATAGGTTGTGCCCCGTGACTGACGAGCAGGAGAAGAGCGCGGACGAGCCGATCCGGGTCGGCGTGCTGGGCGCCCGGGGCCGGATGGGCGTCGAGGTGTGCAAGGCCGTGGACGCCGCCGGCGACATGGAACTGGTGGCCATGGTCGACCAGGGCGACTGGCTGTTCAACGCCTCCGACGCCGGGGCCGAGGTGGTCGTCGACTTCACCACTCCCGACGTCGTCATGGACAACCTGCACTGGTGCATCGACCAGGGCATCAACGCGGTCGTCGGCACCACCGGCTTCACCGAGCAGCGGCTGGAGCGGGTGCGCGGCTGGCTGGCCCGCAAGCCCGGCGTGGGCGTGGTGATCGCCCCCAACTTCGGCATCGGCGCGGTGCTGATGATGCAGTTCGCCGCCCGCGCGGCCCGGCACTTCGAGTCGGTCGAGATCGTCGAGCAGCACCACCCCCGCAAGCTGGACGCGCCCAGCGGCACCGCCACGCACACCGCGCGGCTGATCGCCGCGGCCCGCGCCGAGGCCGGGCTGGGTCCGGCGCCCGACGCGACCAAGGACGAGGTGGCGGGCGCCCGGGGCGCCGACATCGAGGGGGTACGCGTGCACGCCGTGCGCGCCACTGGCCTCGTCGCCCACCAGGAGGTGCTCTTCGGCACCACCGGCGAGACGCTGACCATCCGGCACGACTCGTACGACCGGGCGTCGTTCATGCCCGGCGTGCTGCTGGCCGTCCGCGCGGTCCGCAACCGGCCGGGGCTGACCGTCGGCCTGGACGCCCTGCTGGACTGACGGGGAATCCCGTCGCCTGGCCGCCGGACGGCCCCTAGGCTGCCCGGGTGATCGATTCTGACATCCTCGACCGGGCGGGCCGCCGGGTCACCCTGCGCCCCGTGGACGACGACAACTGGCGGGCGGTGGCCGACGTCGCCCCCCGCGACGACCAGCGCGCCTGGGTGCCGGCCCTGGCCGCCCGCTACCTGCTGCTGACCATGCGCTCCGACGTCTGGAACTCGCTCGCCGTGTACGCGGACGAGACGGTGGCCGGGCACGTCATGTGGGGCGTGGACGACGACGGCTCGCGCTGGATCGGCGGCATGGTCATCGACGCGGCCGAGCAGGGCCGGGGCGTCGGCCGGGCGGCCGTGCGCACCCTCGCCGCGTGGCTCGCCGCCCAGGACGGTGGGCACCCCGTCCGGCTCTCCTACCACCCCGACAACGCCTCGGCCGCCCGGCTCTACACGAGCCTGGGCTTCACGCCCACCGGCGCGATGGAGGACGACGAACTGGTCGCCGAGTTGCGCCCCGCCGCCTCCGCCTGACCGCCCGCCGGTTCACGGGCGGGGCGTCAGCCCTCCTGGAGCACGGAGAGGATGTTGCCGGCCGGGTCGGTGAACCAGGCGATCGACGGCCCCTGGCCGCGCATGACGCCCTTGTCGTCCTGCGGCATGCCGGGGTAGCGCTCGAACCGGACGCCGCGCCCGGTCAGCTCGTCGACGGCCCGGTCGATGTCGTCGACCGGGAAGTTGAGCACCGTGTAGGTCGCCGGGGTGTGGTCCTCCTTCGGGTAGACCAGGATGTCCCGGTCGCCGGCGACGTGCAGCGTCAGCAGGCCGCCCATGGCGTCGTCCCGCGACACCCGCAGGCCGAGCGTGTCGGCGTAGAACCGCTGCGCCCGGTCGACGTCGTCAACCGCGAAGCTGCTCATCGCCTTCGTGTCCGTGAACATGTCGCTCCTCCTTGTCGTGGCGTACGAGGGGTGGACGGCCCGGACCTTCGGAACTCATCGCCCTGGGGCGGGGCGGGCGCGGCGGCCCGGCTCAGGGGTCGATCCGCCGGGCCCGCCCCCGCAACTGGTCGGGGCAGCCGTTGGTGGCGATCCGGTAGAGCCACGTCCGGGTGGAGGACCTGGAAGCCGTCGCGCCCGCGCCAGGCGCGCAGCAGCGTCTCCTGCCCCGCGTCCTCGGCGTCGAAGATCGAACCGAGCACGCCCGCCCCGCTGGTCGCCGTCGCTGCGGTCATGGGGCCACGGTAGGCGACGCCCCCGACAGTGTCCGCCGATCCGGGCCCGCGCGGAGGCGTGTCGTCAGTCCACGGGGGGCGCCGGCGACGGCACCGGCCCGGCCGGCGGGGCGTCCGGCAGCGTCGCCTCCGTGGGCGTGGCGTCCGCGGGGTCCGCCTCCGTCGGCACCGCCACGTGCAGGCGCACCTGCGGGACGAGCATGTCGTCCACGTCCAGGGCACGCGCCGCGCCGTCGGGCTCCCAGCCGGTGCTGGTGAGGAACTTCCGGGTCGCCTCGTCGCCGTCGAACGCCCAGGCCACCGCCCGGGCGAACCCGTCGGCGCGCCACAGGTCGACGGTCGCGGCGAGCAGCCGGCTGCCGTGCCCGCGCCGTCCCCAGCGCGGCTCCACCAGCAGGTCGGTCACCGCCGCCACGCCCGGCCCGAGCGCCTCGGCCGGCTCGCCCGGGGCGAGTGCCTCGGCATCGGCCGGACCGGAGGCGGCGAACCCCACCAGATACGATTGCTCGGCCTGTTCGACGGCGACGAGCACCCGATGCGTGCCGGAGGGCGGCTCCTGCACCGCCGCGCTCCACCGCCGGGCGAGCCACGCCTCGTCCAGGTTGTCGAGCACGTGCCGGGGCAGGATCCGGCGATAGGCGACCCGCCAGGTCGCGAGCTGGATGCGTGCGATCTCGCCGGCGTCTTCCGGACGCGCCGGGCGGACGTACCCGAGAGCCATGGGACGGAAGCCTACGCAGGGCGAGGGAGGCGACGGTGGCGCAGGGTCCCCGACGGACGGTTCAGCAGGTCGTGAGCGTGGTGGGGCTCGCCGTCGCAGTGGCCGCGTTCCTGTCCGTGGCGGCCGTCCGACACGGCTTCTTCGACCTGAAGGTCTACTACGGCGCGCTGACCTGGTGGGTGCACGACGGCGGGGAGATCTACGACTTCCTCAAGCCCGGCACGCAGTACGGCTTCACCTATCCGCCCTTCGCCGCCCTGGTCATGCTGCCGATGGCGTACCTGCCGTGGTCGGCGGCGATCGTGGTGAGCGTGGCCGCCAGCGTGGTGGTCACCGCCGTGCTGTTCTGGTGGCTGGTCGACCCGATCTCCCGCCGGGCCGGCTGGACCCGCTGGTTCGCCCTCGCCGTGGCGCTCTGCCTGGCCGCCGCGTACGAGCCGATGCGCGAGACGGTCAACTTCGGCCAGGTCAACATGCTGCTGCTCTTCCTGGTCGCGGTCGACCTGCTCCGGCTGCTGCCGGCCGGCAACCGCTGGGCCGGGGTGGGCATCGGCCTGGCCACGGCGATCAAGCTGACCCCGGGCATCTTCATCGTCTACCTGCTGGTCACCCGGCGCTGGCGGGCCGCGGTCACCTCGATGGCCGCCGCGGCGGGCGCGACCCTGCTCGCCGCCGCGCTTTTCCCCGACGCGTCGCGGGAGTTCTGGACCGAGGCGCTGTGGAACACCGGCCGGGTGGGCGAGCTGGCGTTCGTCTCCAACCAGTCGCTGCGCGGGGTGGTCGCCCGGCTGAACCCGGAGCACCCGAGCACCCTGGCCTGGCTGGCGCTGGTGCTCGCCACGCTGGCGCTGTGGGCGTGGCGCTCCCGGGCCGCCGTGGCCGCCGGCGACGAGGCGACCGGCCTGGCGCTGACCGGCGCGGTGATGTGTCTGGTCAGCCCGGTCACCTGGGTGCACCACCTGGTCTGGTTGCTGCCCGCGCTGATCCTGCTGGTGGACAACGGCATGGCCGCACCGGGCGGCGGCCGCCGGCGCCGCGTCCTGCTGGGCGCCGCGATCGTCGGGTACGGCTTCCTGATCAGCCGGATCGTCTGGGCCTGGGAGAAGGACTTCACCGGGCTCGACGGCTTCCTCGGCAGCAACACCTACGTCTGGATCAGCCTGGCGCTGCTGGCGTTCCTGCCGGTCCGTCGCCTGGGCGACGCCGGCCGGATCAGCCGCCGCTGGGCGACCCCGGCCAGGTCAGCCGTCGAGGCGCCCGGCGTACCGCAGCTCGACGAGCCCGACCGGCGGGCGCCCACCGGCCAACGGCACCGGGTAGGTCGACCGCTCACCGTCCGGTGACAGCCCCGCCCGCGCGTAGAACCGGCGGGCCCGGTGGTTGTCGGCCAGCACCCAGAGCCGGTAGTCGGACCAGCCCCGCCCGGCCAGGCCGGCGCGGGCCGAGGCCAGCAGCGCCCCCGCCGTGCCGTCGCCCCAGTGCGCCGGCTCGACGTACATCGCCACCACCTCCCCGTGCGCGAGGTCGAGGTCGCCCCGGTCCTGGTTGATCCGGTACGGGCCGAACGTGGTGAACCCGGCCAGCGTCCCGTCGGCCTCGGCGAGCATGGTGGTGAACGGGTGCTCCGGATCGGCGGTGCCGAGGTCCCGGCGGCGCTGCGCCCACGCCGCGACGTTGAGCCGCCGCAACACCTCGTCGGGCATGATCCCCGCGTAGCCGGCCTGCCACCCGTGGATGTGCACCCGGGCGACCGCCTCGGCGTCCTCGGGCTCCTCGCGCCGGATCGTGAGCATGCGTCCGTTCTATGCCTCGGCGGGCGATCGGTCCAGCGTCCGCTCCGGTGTCGTACGCGTGGATTAGGGTGCCCGACGATGGCCGCACCGGAATCACTCTCGCTCGCCCAGGCGCGCCGGGTGGCGCTCGCCGCCCAGGGCTTCGCCGATCCCGCGCCCACCGGCGTGCCCACCCGCCGACACCTGCGCCGGGTGCTGGCCCGGGTCGGGCTGATCCAGATGGATTCGGTCAACGTCCTGCAACGCGCGCACTACCTGCCGCTCTACAGCCGGCTCGGGCCCTACCCGACGTCGCTGCTCGACACCGCCGCCTACCGACGCCCCCGGGAGTTGTTCGAATACTGGGGCCACGAGGCGTCGCTGGTCCCCGTCGGGTTGCACCCGGCGTTGCGCTGGCGGATGGCCCGGGCCCGCGCGGAGGCGTGGGGCGGGATGCGCCGGATCGCCGAGGAGCAGCCCGGTCTGGTCGCCTGGGTCCGCGACGAGGTGGCCGGCCGGGGGCCGCTCACCGCCGCCGAGATCGAGCACGACGCGCCCCGGGAGACCGGCAACTGGGGGTGGAACTGGTCGGCGGTGAAGCGGGCGCTGGAGTTCCTGTTCTGGGCCGGCGAGGTGACCGCCGCCGACCGCACCACCTCGTTCGCCCGCCGCTACGACCTGCCGGAGCGGGTGCTGCCGGCCACCGTGCTGGACGCGCCCACGCCGACCGACGCCGAGGCGTACCGCATGCTGGTGGCCATCGCCGCGCGGTCGCTCGGGGTGGCCGCGGAGCCGGAGCTGCGCGACTACTTCCGGCTGCCCCTCGCCGGCGCCCGGCAGGCCATCGCGGAGCTGGTCGAGGCGGGCGAGCTGCTGCCGGTCGCCGTGCAGGGCTGGCGGCAGCCCGCCTGGCTGCACGCCGGGGCGCGGCTGCCCCGCTGGGTGCGCGGCAACACACTGGTCAGCCCGTTCGACCCGCTGGTCTGGGAGCGGGCCCGCACCGAGCGGCTCTTCGACTTCAGCTACCGGATCGAGATCTACGTCCCGGCGCCGCAGCGGGTCCACGGCTACTACGTGCTGCCCTTCCTGCAGGGGGAGCGCTTCACCGCCCGGGTCGACCTGAAGGCCGATCGCAAGGCCGGGGTGCTGCTGGTGCCGGCCGCCTGGGTCGAGCCGGGCGCCGACCCGGGCGAGACCGCGCTGGCACTCGCCGCCGAGCTGCACCGCCTCGCCGGCTGGCTCGGCCTGGACGCGGTGGCGCCGCCCGCCGCCGGCGATCTGGCCGCCCCACTGGCCGCCGCACTGCTGGGCGTGGCCGGTGTACGGTGAGCCACGTGACGAGCGTTGACGGGCCCGCCCCCCAGCCGCATCCGCAGAGCGGCGGGGTCGACGCCCCGCCCCAGGCGTCTCAGGCGGGGCAGCCCGACACGGGGCCGGCGGGCGAGCCGGGCGCCTGGCCCTCCGGTGAGCCGGGTGCGTGGCCCGCGGGCCAGGTGCCGCCCTACCCGGTGCCCGAGCCGGACCGGCTGACCCGCTTCGTCGTCGGCCTCTACGACCGCTCGCCGCGCTGGGCCGTGCCGCTGGCCGCGCTCGGCTGCGTCGCCGCCGGCGTCGGCTACACGCTGCTCAGCAACCCGACCCACGCCGCGCCGGACGCCGCGCCGACCTGCCTGCTCAAGCTGACCACGGGGCTGGACTGCCCGGGCTGCGGCGGCACCCGCGCGCTCTGGTACGTGCTGCACGCCGATCTGCCGGCCGCCGCCCGGCACCACTTCCTCTTCGTCTTCGCGCTGCCCTTCCTGGCCTACCTCTTCGTCGCCTGGGCGGGGAAGCAGGCGTTTGGCTGGCGCCTGCCCGAGCTGCAACTCAGCTCGAAGGTGATCGGCGGCTTCCTCGCCGCCTGGCTGGCCTTCTCGGTGGTACGCAACCTTCCCTGGGCGCCGTTCACCTCGCTCTACGTCTGATCCTCCCTCCCGGCGCGGCCCACGCTTTCCGAGGCGGCCCACGCCTCCAGATTTGCCGGCGGGGTCGAGTGGGTCGGGCGGGGCTCGGCGGGGCTCGGGCGGGGCTCGGCGGGGGCTCGGGCGGGGGCTCGGGCGCGGCGGTCGCCGGCCCGTCGCACCATCGACTTCCGGCAGCCCACGGTGCCCTGCCGCGACACTGTCGAGCTGCCCCGCCTGTAGGACCACCACGGGTGGTGGGCTCTGCCCGCCTCGCCCGGCCGCACCGCCGGGCATCGACCTCGCAGAGTGGAACGCCACGGGTGTCACGCAGGGCTCGTGACACCCGTGGCGTTCCACCGGCGGGTCGGTGCGCACCCTCCTTGCGCGCCGGGCTCGCGGCCGCCGCCCGCGCGGCCGACCCGTCGTGGCCGCTGTCGTCCGCGCCGCCGACCCGGTGGTGGCGCCTCCGTGCCGCCGACCCGTGGTGGTTGCCGGCGCCCGTGCCGCCGACCCGTGGTGGTTGCCGTCGCCCGTGCCGCCGACCCGTGGTGGTTGCCGGCGTCCCGGCCGCTCGGGTGGCTCCCGGCCGCTCGGGTGGCTGCCCCATCTGTGAGGGCAGCTCGACAGCGTCGTCGCGCATCCATCCATCGGCAGCCCGAGCGCGTCGAGATCTTGGCCACGTGTCGGTCAGGCGGACCGGCACCTGTCCGACCATTTCGCAGCTCAACGACCCGTTCGGCCCGTGAGCCCAACTTTCTCCCGCGACCGCGGGGCCACTACAGTGCCAGGAATGCCGGACATGGTGCAGCCGCAGGTCAAGCTCATCGCGTGGACCCACTTCGAGGCCCCGGACGACGTGCCGTGGTCGACCGACGCCGAGGGCGGCCAGGCGCTCGCCGAGTTCGCCGGCCGGGCCTGCTACCAGAGCTGGAAGAAGCCCAACCCGGCCACGGCCACCAACGCCGGCTACCTCGCGCACATCCTGGAGGTCGGGCACCTCTCGGTGCTGGAGCACGGCTCGGTCAGCTTCTACTTCAGCGGAGTGTCCCGCTCGTTCACCCACGAGCTGATCCGGCACCGCCACTTCTCCTACTCCCAGCTCTCCCAGCGGTACGTGCCGGAGCGGGACGCCGCCATGGTCGAGCCCACGGTGATCGCCGAGGACCCGGAGCTGCACAAGAAGTTCGTGGAGGCCGCCGAGGCGAGCGTGCGGGCGTACAACGAGCTGCTGGCGGGGCTGGAGCGGCGCTTCGCGGACGTGGAGAACGCCACGCTGCGGCGCAAGCAGGCCCGCCAGGCGGCCCGCGCCGTCCTGCCCAACGCCACCGAGACGCGGATCGTGGTCACCGGCAACTACCGGGCCTGGCGGCACTTCATCGCCATGCGCGCCACGGAGCACGCCGACGTCGAGATCCGCGAGCTGGCGGTGGAGTGCCTGCGGCAACTCCAGCGGGTCGCCCCGAACGTCTTCGCCGACTTCGTCATCTCGGCCCTGCCCGACGGCACCGAGGTGGCCGCCAGCCCGCACGCCGAGCTGTCCTGAGCCCTTCCCCGGCGGGGTGCGGGTGGTCGTCCGCTAGGTTGGTGGCATGACGCACGACCACCCTGACACCCCCGCCCGGACGGTGTCCCGCCCCTTCGGGCGAGTGCTCACGGCCATGGTGACCCCGTTCACCGCCGACGGCTCGCTCGACCTCGACGGCGCGGCGCGCCTCGCCAGCTACCTGGTGGACGAGCAGGGCAACGACGCGCTGGTGGTCAACGGCACCACCGGCGAGTCGCCGACCACCACCGACGCGGAGAAGGAACACCTGATCCGGGCCGTGGTGGAGGCCGTCGGCGACCGCGCCAAGGTCGTGGCGGGGGTCGGCACCAACGACACCCGCCACACCATCGAGCTGGCCGCCGGCGCGGAGAAGGCCGGCGCGCACGGCCTGCTCGTGGTGACCCCGTACTACAACAAGCCGCCGCAGGCCGGCCTGCTGCGCCACTTCACCGCCGTCGCGGACGCCACCGGGCTGCCGGTGATGCTCTACGACATTCCGCACCGCTCCGGCGTGCCGATCGCCACCGAGACGCTGGTGCGGCTGGCCGAGCACGGCCGGATCGTCGCGGTGAAGGACGCCAAGGGCGACCTGACCGCGACCGGCTGGGTCACCGCCCGCACCAACCTCGCCTTCTACAGCGGCGAGGACTCGCTGACCCTGCCCGCGCTGGCCGTGGGCGCCGTCGGCGTGGTCGGCACCTCGACCCACTTCACCGGCGCGCTCACCAAGCGGATGATCGAGGCGTACGACGCGGGGGACACCGCCGGTGCGCTGGACCTGCACCGGCGGCTGCTGCCGTTGTACACCGGCATCTTCCGCACCCAGGGGGTGATCCTGGTGAAGGCCGGCCTGGCCGCCGCCGGGATGCCCGCCGGCCCGGTGCGTCCGCCGCTGGTCGACGCGACCGACGACGAGATCGCCCAGCTCCGCGCGGACTGCGCGGCAGCGGGCCTGGAACTGCCCGAATGACCGAACGACACGACGGGCGCCGGATGACGGCGCCGCAGAATGAGGTGGACGCGTGACCGAGGCGCACATCGAGGCGGAACTGCCCCCGCCGCTGCCGGAGGGTGGGCTGCGGATCATCCCGCTCGGCGGGCTCGGCGCCATCGGTCGCAACATGACCGTCTTCGAGTACGACGGCAAGCTGCTCGTCGTCGACTGCGGGGTGCTCTTCCCGGACGTGGAGCAGCCCGGCGTCGACCTGATCCTGCCGGACTTCGGCCCGATCCTCGACCGGCTCGACGACGTGCAGGCGATCGTGCTCACCCACGGTCACGAGGACCACATCGGCGCGGTGCCCTACCTGCTCGCGCACAAGCCCGACATCCCGCTGGTGGGCTCGCAGTTCACGCTGGCCCTGGTCGAGGCGAAGCTCGCCGAGCGGCGGATCCAGCCCTACACGCTGACCGTGCGGGAGGGCGGCCGGGAGCGGCTAGGCCCGTTCGAGTGCGAGTTCTTCGCGGTCAACCACTCGATCCCGGACGCGCTCGCGGTGGCCATCCGCACCCCGGCCGGCCTGGTGCTGCACACCGGCGACTTCAAGATGGACCAGCTCCCGCTGGACGGCCGGATCACCGACCTGGCCGGGTTCGCCCGGCTCGGCGCCGAGGGCGTGGACCTGCTGTTGTCGGACTCCACCAACGCGGAGATCCCCGGCTTCGTCACCCCCGAACGCGAGATCGGGCCGGTGCTCGACTCGATCTTCGCGAAGGCGCGCGGCCGGATCATCGTCGCCTCGTTCGCCTCGCACGTGCACCGGGTGCAGCAGGTCTTCGACTCCGCCGCCGAGCACGGCCGCAAGGTCGCCCTGATCGGCCGCTCCATGGTCCGCAACATGGGCATCGCCCGCGACCTCGGGCTGCTCAACATCCCGGCCGGGCTGGTCGTCGGGTTGGAAGAGGCGACCACCATGCCGCCCGAGCAGATCGTGCTGATGTCCACCGGCTCGCAGGGCGAGCCGATGAGCGCCCTGGGCCGGATGGCCAGCGGCGACCACCGGCACATCACCATCGCCCCCGGCGACACGGTGGTGCTCGCCTCGTCGCTGGTGCCCGGCAACGAGACGTCCGTCTACCGGGTCATCAACCGGCTGGCCCGGGCCGGCGCGGTGGTGGTGCACAAGGACGTGGCCAAGGTGCACGTCTCCGGCCACGCCCCCGCCGGCGAGCTGCTCTACCTGCTGAACGTGGTACGCCCCAGCAACCTGATGCCGGTGCACGGTGAGTGGCGGCACCTGCGCGCGCACGCCCGGCTCGGCATCGAGTCCGGTGTCGCCCCCGACCGCGTGGTGCTCTGCGAGGACGGCGACGTCGTCGACCTCGTCGAGGGCCGGGCCAGCCTCGTCGGGCACGTGAAGAGCCGCTACGTCTACGTCGACGGCCTCGCCGTCGGCGACGTCAGCGAGTCGCTGCTCACCGAGCGGCGGATCCTCGGCGACGGCGGGTTCATCGCCACCACCGTGGTCGTCGACTCGGTCACCGGCAAGGTGGTCGCCGGCCCGACCCTGTCGGCGAAGGGCTTCTCCGAGGACCCGGAGGCGTTCAACCCGGTTATCCCGCTGGTCACCGAGGCACTGAACCGGGCGGCCTCCGACGGCATCACCGACCCGCACCAGCTCCAGCAGATCGTCCGGCGCACCGTGGGGCGGTGGGTGAACGACGCGTACCGGCGCCGGCCCATGATCGTGCCCACCGTCGTCGAGGTCTGACCGCGCTCCACCGACGCCCGCCCGCACCCCGTGTGCCGGCGGGCGTCGCGGCGTCCGGAGCCGTCGGCTCAGGCCAGCAGCGCGTTCAGCTCGCCGTAGCTGATCGCGCCGGCCAGCGAGTCGTACGAGCCGGAGCGCAGCGCCTCCCGAACGGGGCGGTCGGCGATGAAACAGGAAACCTATGGGGCGACCCAGGGACTCCCCGTCCTTGAGGACGGGGAGGATGTCAAGGGCACGAGTCCACCAGGGCGGGAGGAGATCGTCCGGCGGGTTTCGGGCCTCACCTGTGAGCCCGCCCGGCCGGTCAGGGCAGCGCGGCCACGGCATCGGCGTACGCGACGCCGGTGTCGACGGCCGCGTCGAGCAGGACCGTGAGCTGGGCCGGGGCCACCCCGTGCGCCAGGTCGGTGCTGACGTCGCCGGCCAGCACCAACTCGCCCCCGAGGTCGTGCACGTACGCCTTCGGCAGCAGCCGGTCGTGGTTCCACGCGTTGCAGAACGCGTACGCCTCGGCGAGCCGGTCGGCCGGCAGCCGGCGGCTCGCCACCGCGCGCGCCCGGAGGATCTCGCCCCGCTCGCCGGCCCGACGGAACTGGATGAGCGCCTCGCCCCACCGGCCGACCACGGTGCCGTCGGCGTCCACGGCGTAGTGGTCCCCGCGCCGGTCCAGGGCGGCCGTGATCATCTCCAGGCTCAGCGGGCGCGGCTCCCCGTCGGCCGGCGGGCCGTCGTCGGCCGGGTCGTCCGGATCGTCCCGGTCGCCCGGGTCGTCGTCGGGCGGCAGCGGCACCGGTGCGGCGAGCGGCCGCTCGGCCAGCCAGGACGCGATCCGGCCGGACTGGTGGCCGGTGCCGTTGCGGGCGTCGAAGCTGCCAGCCAGCGCGGTGGCCAACCCGAGCAGGGTGGCGCCGAGCGTGGCCACGTCGAGGTCGGCGGCCGGCCGGTCGCCGTACCCGGGTCGGTGCACCGTCCGACCCCCCAGCCCCGCCTCGACGGCGAGCGTGCAGACCAGCGCCCCGGCGGCGGCGAACTCCATCGCGGACAGGTCGTCGTGCGGCCGGTCCAGCCGGGGCAGTTGCTCGGCCAGGACGTCCAGCCCCCGGGCGGGGTGCCCGGCCAGCGCGCACCACCGCAGGTGCGCGGCGAGGTACGGGAAGGCGGCCTGCTCCCGCCGGTGCCGCCGGTACGCCCGCACGTGCGCCTCGGCCGCCCGCTCCGGCTCCCCGGCGCGCAGCCAGGGCAGCAGCCCGGCGGCCAGCGCCCGCTCGGGTTGCTCGGTGCAGCCGCCCGTGCCGGCCGGCGCGTCCGCCAGCGCGTCCAGCGCGGCCCGGTGGTCGCCCCATCCGGCGAGCAGTTCCGCGCGCCGGGCCGGCGCGCAGCCGGGGCAGCCGCCGGCCGGCCCCGCCCCGGCCGCCGACCAGCGGTCGAACCACCGCCGGGCGGTCGGCTCGTCGCCCAGGTGGTCGGCGATCCGGCAGCGCAGCTCGGCGACCACCGCCGCGTCCCCGCCCGACCCGCCGGCGCGGCCGTGGCCCGTTACGCCCGCCGGGGCGCCGCCGTGGCCCGTTACGCCCGCCGGGGCCCCGCCGTGGCCCGTCGCGCCCGCCGGGGCGGCACCGCCGGAGCCTGTCCCGCCCGGCGGGGCGGCTGCGTCGCCGACGTCCGGCGCAACGGGGGAGCGGGCGGCGGCCCGGGCGGCGAGGTCGTCCAGCATGGCCCGGGCCTGGTCCAGCCCGACCCGGGGGCTGCCGAGCAGGGACTCCACGGCGTACCGCTGGTAGCGCAGCAGCAGCGCGGCGTCCGGGCCGGGCAGCAGGTCGGGGCGACGGTCGACGGCGGCGAGGCAGCGGCGCACCGGCTCGACCAGCCGCCACCGCTCCCCGTGCAGCAGACAGCCCTCGATCAGCGCGAACCGGGCCTCCACCGCGGACCGGTCGTCGCCGGTGGCGTCGGCGTGCGCGGCGATCCGTTCCAGCTCCGCGCTGCGGGCCTCGCCGTCGGGCGCGTCGCGGGCGTCGGCGAGCGCCTCGGCCAGCGCCGGGTCTCGGTGCCCGCCCCCGCGCCGCCGCCCGCCCCACCGGCCGGTCGGCCCGAAGGGGTCCAGCCCGCGCGGGGCCGGCTCCCCGCCCCGGCCCGTCACGCCACGACTCCGCCGGGCAGCCGGGCGACCTCGGTGGCGAGCTGGCAGCCGGTGGCGATACCGCAGTCGAGCAGCTGGTCGAGCTGGTGCGGGGTGACGCCGCGCTCCAGGTCGGTGATGACCTCGCCGCAGACCCGGGCCCGCCCGTCGTCCTCGACGTGCACGAAGGCCTTCGGCCAGAGCCGGTCGTGGTTCCACGCGTTGCAGAAGGCGTGCAGCGCCGGCACGTACTCGATCGGGAACGTCGGCGCGGCCAGGGTGCGGACCTGGAGCAGCTCACCGGCGGCGCCCGGCCGCAGGAACCAGATCAGGCTGTCGGCCCAGCGGCCGACCAGGTCGCCGTCCGCGTCGGCCTGGACCACGTACCCCCGGCTGCGCAGCACGGCGGCGATCAGCTCACCGGTCAGCGGTCGCAGCGCCGCCGGGTGCCCGGCCAGGGGGCCGTCCGGAGCGTCCTCGATTCCCGGCGACGCCATCGGGCATCCCTTCTGAGACAGATATCACGTGAAGCGGCGGGGTCCGCGCTGCGACGCGCGGACACGACCCGGAAAAGCGGCGATCTGCCGGGTCACGCCGTTAAGTTGATGCTATGGCGGGCCGTACCTCTCAGGCGAGTCGGCGGCGCGGCGCGTCGCCGCGTGGCACCACGAACAGTCGTGCCCGCCAGCCGGCGAAGAAGACCGCCCGGGCGGCCCCCCGGCGGCGGCCCGCGGCGCGGCCGGGCCCGGGGCTCCTCGTCGGACGCGCGGTCGGCGCACTGTGGATGGGGCTGGCGCACGGCGTCGGCTGGACGTTCCGCGCCGCCGGCCGGCAGGCCGCCTCGGCCCGCGGGCTCGACCCGGAGCACCGCCGCGACGGCGCGGGGCTGCTGGTCTTCGGCCTCGCCCTGCTCAGCGCGGTGGCCATCTGGTTCTCCGGCGCCGGCCCGGTCGGCGAGCAGTTGGCCGACACCGTCCGGCTCTTCCTCGGCGCGATCGCCATCGTGGTGCCGGTGCTGCTGATGATCGGGGCCTGGCGCCTCATGCGCGAGCCCGGCGACCCGGAGCACCGCGGCCGGGGGCTGGTCGGCTGGGGTTCGATGCTGGTCGCCACCGCAGCGATGCTGCACATCGGGCAGAACCCGGTCGACGCGGTCCAGCGCGACTTCGCCGGCGGCCTGGTCGGCGCGGGCGTGGGCAGCCTGCTGGAGCGGGCCGTCACCGCCTGGGTCGCCGTGCCGCTGCTGATCCTGCTGCTGGTCTTCGGCCTGCTGGTGGTCACCGCGACACCGATCAACAAGATCCCGGAGCGGCTCGGCCTGCTCGCCGGCACCCTGGTCGCCCCGCCGGCGGAGGAGGAGACGGACGAGGCGCCCGCGAAGCCCGCCCGCAAGCGCGCGACGAAGCGGGCGGCGCCGCCGCCGGTCGACCCGGCGGAGTTCGACGACGACCTCGACGGGGCGGACCTCCAGGAAACCCTCGTGCTGCCCCGCAAGCCTCGCGGCAAGGTCCCGGCCAGCCGCAAGCCGGTCGAGCCGCCGGAGCACTCGCCCGCACCGACCCGGGCCGAGCAGCTCGCGCTGACCGGGCTGGCCGGCGACTACACCCTGCCGCCGGCGAACATGCTCAGCGGCGGCGCGGCCCCGAAGAGCCGGAGCAGGGCCAACGACGAGGTGATCGCCGCGCTCACCGGCGTCTTCGAGCAGTTCGACGTGGACGCCGCCGTCACCGGCTTCACCCGCGGGCCGACCGTCACCCGCTACGAGGTGGAGCTGGGCCCGGGCGTCAAGGTCGAGCGGATCACCCAGCTCTCCCGCAACATCGCGTACGCGGTGAAGTCGCCGGACGTGCGGATCCTCAGCCCGATCCCGGGCAAGAGCGCGGTCGGCGTGGAGATCCCGAACACCGACCCGGAGAACGTGGCGCTCGGCGACGTGCTGCGCTCGCGGGCCGCCACCAGCGACCACCACCCGATGGTGGTGGCGCTCGGCAAGGACATCGAGGGCGGCTACGTGGTGGCCAACCTCGCCAAGATGCCGCACATCCTGATCGCCGGCGCGACCGGCGCGGGCAAGTCGTCCTGCCTTAACTCGCTGCTGGTGTCCATTCTCACCCGGGCCACGCCGGACGAGGTGCGGCTGCTGCTGATCGACCCGAAGCGGGTCGAGATGACCGGCTACGAGGGCATCCCGCACCTGGTCACGCCGATCGTTACCAACGCCAAGAAGGCGGCGGACTCGCTGGAGTGGGTCGTCCGCGAGATGGACATGCGCTACGACGACCTCGCCGCCAACGGGGTCCGGCACATCGACGACTTCAACCGCAAGGTGCGCACCGGCGAGATCAAGGCCCCGCCGGGCAGCGAGCGGGAGATGCGCCCGTACCCGTACCTGCTGGTGATCGTGGACGAGCTGGCCGACCTGATGATGGTCGCCCCGCGCGACGTGGAGGACTCGGTCGTCCGGATCACCCAGCTCGCCCGGGCCGCCGGCATCCACCTGGTGCTGGCCACCCAGCGTCCCTCGGTCGACGTGGTCACCGGCCTGATCAAGGCGAACGTGCCGTCCCGGCTGGCGTTCGCCACCTCCTCCCTGGCCGACTCGCGGGTCATCCTCGACCAGCCGGGCGCGGAGAAGCTGCTCGGCCGCGGTGACGGTCTCTTCCTGCCGATGGGCGCCTCGAAGCCCATCCGGATCCAGGGCGCCTGGGTGACCGAGCGCGAGATCGCCGACGTGGTGAAGTTCTGCAAGGACCAGCGCGAGCCGGAGTTCCGCCCCGACGTGCTCGCCGCGCCGGACAGCGGCAAGAAGAAGATCGACGAGGACATCGGCGACGACCTCGACCTGCTGGTGCAGGCCGTCGAGCTGGTGGTCACCTCGCAGTTCGGCTCGACCTCCATGCTGCAACGCAAGCTGCGGGTCGGCTTCGCCAAGGCGGGCCGGCTGATGGACCTGATGGAGACCCGGGGCGTGGTCGGCCCGTCGGAGGGCTCCAAGGCCCGCGACGTGCTGGTCAAGCCCGACGAGCTGGAGGAGGTCCTGGTCGGCCTGCGCGGCGGCGAGGAGTGACGCCGACCGGGCGCCGACACGTCGCCTGCTCCCTTGTCCCGCCCTGGTCGGCCGGGTCGGACACGGACGGGCCCGCCGGAAGCCGGCGGGCCCGTCCGTGGGGGAGCGGCGGTCAGGAGTTGTAGAGGGCGGCGCCGATGACCATGCCGATGATCGCGCCGGCCACGCTGGCGACGGCGGTGTACCAGCCGAGCGGCTTGTCGCCGAGCACGGCGCCGACGATCCCGAGGATCAGGCCGGCGAGGCCGAACAGCGGCGGCAGGAACAGGATCGCGATGACCGCGAAGACGAAGCCCAGGATGGTGCAGATGCGGGCCGCGCCGTGCGGTCCTCAGTGGAAGATCTTCAGGCCCACGATGCCGGCGATCACCAGCAGGAGGCAGGCGATCCGGGGCAGGTTGGCCGGCTCGTTCAGGGCGAGCATCCCGACCAGGGCGGTGCCGACCGTCCCGATGCCGACCCAGACGGCGTAGCCGGTGCCGACCGGGATCTCGCGCAGCGCGTACCCCAGCCCGGCCATGCTGAGCACCAGGGTCACCGCGAAGACCGCCGACGGGACGGGACGGCTGAAGCCGGCGCTGCGGTCGAGGGCGATCGCCCACGCCGTCTCGAGGAGTCCAGAGATCACCAGCACGATCCAGGCCATTGAAGATCACCTCTGCGGTTGCGCCCGGACCTCCGGGGCCGGGACGAGTCGGGTCTGCACGTCACGCGGGCGTCTTGGCCTGACCGGGTACGCCCACCACTCGTCCGGGACGGCCGTGGCCGTCAGGGCCGACGCTAGCACCGGACGGGACGTGCCGGAGGAGGGTGGTGAGCCCCGCCACCCCTCGTTGACCTTAACTTGACTTCAACTTGCAGTATGGGCGCATGCCGCTGCTCTTCTCCGACGCCGAGGTCACCGCCGCGCTGGACGCCCCCACCACCGTGGCGGCCATGCGGGACGCCCTGCTCGCCGCGTACGCCGGCCGCCTGGTGGCCCCGCCCCGGGCCGCCGCGCCGCTGGGTGGGGGGCGGATGGTGCTCACCGCCGGGCACCTCACCGGCGAGTGGTACGGCTTCCGCTCGTACGACACGTTCGGGCACCCGGAGAGCGAGCAGGTGGTGGTGCTGCACGACGGGCGTACGGGGGCGGTCCGGGCGGTGGCGGTCGGGGAGGAGTTGGGCTCCCGCCGCACCGGCGGGCTCGGCGGGGCCGCCGTGGACGCCCTGGCCCGCCCGGACGCCGCCACCCTGGGCGTGGTCGGCTCGGGCCGGCAGGCGTGGACGCAGGTCTGGGCGGCGGCCGCGGTCCGCCCGCTGCGCGAGGTCACGGTGCACAGCCGCTCCGCCGTCCGGCGGGAGGCGTTCGCCGCCCGGGTGCGCGCCGAGCTGGGCGTGCCGGCGCGCGCCGTGGAGTCGGCCCGGGCCGCCGTGGCCGACCGCGACGTCGTGGTGCTCGCCACCACCAGCGTCACCCCGGTGCTCGACGCCGCCGACCTCGCTCCCGGCACCCACGTCAACACGGTCGGCTTCAAGCAGGTCGACCGGCACGAGTTCGGCCCCGACCTGCTGGACGCCGCCGACCTGCTGGTCACCGACTCGCCGGCGCAGGCCACCGCGTACGACCCGCCGATGCTCGCGGCGCTGCCGGCGTACGCCGGGCGGCTGCGCGACCTGGGCGCGGTGCTGGCCGGCGCGGTGCCGGGCCGGACCGGCGCGGACGAGGTCTCGGTCTTCTGCTCGACCGGCCTGGCCGGCACCGAGGTGTTCCTGCTCGACCGCCTGGTCCGGGTCGGCGCGGCGACCGTCTGACCGGCGCGGCACCCGTCACCCCGCCCGCCAGGAGCGTCAGGAAGGGCCCCTTGCTCCACCAGGGGCGTCGCGTGCCCTTTCTCGCAGGACGGGCGTGCGTGGGGGTCGCGGACGGCCCGGTACCCTCGGATGGTGTCTGCCACCTCCCCTTCCGACAACTCCGCCGGCCGCCGCGTCGCCCTGCTGACGCTGGGCTGCGCCCGCAACGAGGTCGACTCGGAGGAGTTGGCCGCCCGGCTGCACGCCGACGGCTGGCAGGTCACCACCGACGGCGAGGGCGCCGACGTGGTGGTCGTGAACACCTGCGGCTTCGTGGAGAAGGCGAAGCAGGACTCCATCCAGACCCTGCTGGCCGCCGCCGACACCGGCGCGAAGGTGGTCGCGGCCGGCTGCATGGCCGAGCGGTACGGCCGTGAGCTGGCCGACAGCCTCCCCGAGGCGCAGGCCGTGCTCAGCTTCGACGACTACCCGGACATCGCCGCCCGGCTGGACGCCGTGGTCGCCGGCGAGGCGATCCACGCGCACACCCCGCGCGACCGCCGTGAGCTGCTCCCGCTGACCCCGGTCTCCCGCCGGGACAGCGCGGTGTCGCTGCCCGGCCACGGCACCCCCGCGCGGGGCGTCACCGAGACCGACGAGCACACCCCGGCACACCTGCGCCAGGTGCTGCGCCGCCGGCTCGACACCGGCCCGGTCGCCTCGCTGAAGCTCGCCAGCGGCTGCGACCGGCGCTGCGCGTTCTGCGCCATCCCCGCCTTCCGCGGCGCCTTCGTCTCGCGTACGCCGGACGAGCTGCTCGCCGAGGCGGAGTGGCTGGCCAAGACCGGCGTCCGCGAGCTGGTGCTGGTCAGCGAGAACTCGACCTCGTACGGCAAGGACCTGGGCGATCCCCGGGCGCTGGAGAAGCTGCTGCCGCAGCTCGCCGCGATCGACGGCATCGTCCGGGTGCGGGCGAGCTACCTCCAGCCGGCCGAGACCCGGCCCGGCCTGGTCGAGGCGATCGCCACCACGCCCGGCGTGGCCCCGTACTTCGACCTGTCGTTCCAGCACTCCAGCGAGCCGGTGCTGCGCCGGATGCGCCGCTTCGGCTCCACCGACCGGTTCCTGGAGCTGCTGGCGAGCGCCCGCGCCCTGGCCCCGGAGGCGGGTGCGCGGAGCAACTTCATCGTCGGCTTCCCGGGCGAGACCCGCGCCGACTACCAGGAGCTGGTCCGCTTCCTGACCGAGGCGCGGCTCGACGCGATCGGCGTGTTCGACTACAGCGACGAGGACGGCACCGAGGCCGCCGGGCTGCCCGGCAAGGTCTCCGCCGCCACCGTCAAGCGCCGGTACGACCGGCTCGGCGCGCTCGCCGACGAGCTCTGCTCGCAGCGGGCCGAGGAGCGGCTCGGCTCCACCGTCGAGGTGCTGGTCGACTCGGTCGCCGACGGCGTGGTCGAGGGGCGGGCGGCCCACCAGGCCCCCGAGGTCGACGGCTCGACCACCCTCGTCGCGCCGTCCGGCGGCGGGGTGGACCTCGCCGCGCTGCGCCCGGGCGACCTGGTGCGGGCGACGGTGACGGGCACCGAAGGGGTGGACCTCGTCGCGGTCCCGGATGAGATGATCTCGGCTGCGCCCGGCGCGGCACGGTGACGGCGGGCCCGGACAGAGCGGGGGAGCCACGTGGTGGGGTGCCAGGTGCGCCACGGCGGCCGGAGCCGGGGGCGGCGGTGACCGGGGCGACGGATTCCACGCCGGCGCCGGTGGTGGCCCGGGTGCCCGTGCTGAACGCGGCGAACGCGCTCACCGCGCTGCGGCTGGTCCTGGTGCCGATCTTCGGCGCGTCCCTGGTCATCTCGGGGATGACCCACGCCGGCTCGCAGATGGCCGCCTGCCTGATCTTCGCCGTCGCCTCGGTGACCGACCTGGTCGACGGCTGGATCGCCCGCCGCTTCGCCCTGGTCACCTCGGTCGGCAAGGTCGCCGACCCGATCGCCGACAAGGCGCTCACCGGCGCCGCGCTGCTGCTGCTCTCCTGGTACGACCGGCTGCCCTGGTGGGTGACCACGGTGATCCTCGCCCGCGAGCTGGGCATCACCGCGCTGCGCTTCTGGGTGATCCGGCACGGGGTGATCGCGGCCAGCCGGGGCGGCAAGATCAAGACAGCGCTCCAGATCCTCGCGATCACCTGGTACCTGTGGCCCATGCCGGCCGCCCTCGCCGCCGTCGGCCCGTGGATCATGGCCGCGGCGGTCGGGGTCACGGTGGTCACCGGTTTCGACTACGTCGCCCAGGCCCTGCGCCTGCGCCGGCCCGCCTCCTGACCCGGTCTCCCGGCGGCGCTCCGGCGCAGCAGGCCGAGCTCGGCGGCCATCCGGACCGACCCGGGCCGGCACAGCTCGGGCGGGCCGGGGATCCAGGCCGCCCACCCTGTGATCCTGTCGGCTCGGGGAGGATGAGTAGGCCCGGCGGGGCGGGGGAAGGAGCTGGGACATGGAGAGTGACGCGGCCGGCGCGCGGCCGGTGGGCAGCCCGGCGGCGGGCGTGGTGCACAGTCTGGCGGAGCGCCACGAGACCCTGGCCACGGTGGAGTCGTTGACCGGGGGGCTGCTGGCCGCCTCGATCGTGGAGATCGCCGGGGTGAGCGGCATCTTCCGGGGCGGGCTGGTGGTCTACGCCACCGAGTTGAAGTCGCAGCTCGCCGGCGTCGCGGAGGATCTGCTGGCCGACCGCGGGCCCGTCGACCCGGATGTGGCGGTGGCCCTGGCGGAGGGCGGGCGGCGGCGCTGCGGGGCCGACTGGGGTCTGGCCACGACCGGGGTGGCCGGCCCGGAGCCGCAGGACGGCAAGCCGGTCGGGCTGGTCTACGTGGCGGTGGCCGGGCCCGCCGGGGCCGACGTCCGGCAGCTCGACCTGGACGGTGGCCGCGACCACATCCGCTCCGCGGCGGTCGTCGAGGCGCTGCGGCTGCTCGCCGAGCGGATCCACCGCGCCGACGCGGGCGAGGCCGAAGCCGGGCGGACCGACACCGCCGCCGCCGGGCGGCACTGAGCCGACCCGCGGGTCGGGTCGGGTCGGGCCGGGCCCGGCCCCGCAAGCCGAGCCCGACCCCCGCAACGCGGGCTCGGCGTCCCACGCCGAGCCGATCCCACAGGCTGAGCAGACTCCGCAATCCGAGAGGCGGGGTGGGATGTCGGCGGGGCCGGCAACGGGTACGGTTGCGGGAAGGCTCCGACGGTCGGAGCCGGCACGACGTGCCGGACGGCCGCGCGAAACAGCGGTGTCCCTCAGGGGAGGTGCGAATGGTCCTGCTACGCCGGGTTATCGGTGACGCACTGCGGGCGCGCCGGCAGGGGCAGCACCGCACCCTGCGCGAGGTCTCCTCCGCCGCCAACGTCAGCCTGGGCTACCTCTCCGAGATCGAGCGCGGCCAGAAGGAGCCGTCCAGCGAGCTGCTGGCGGCGATCTGCGACGCGCTGGGCGCCCGCCTGTCCGAGCTGCTGCGCGAGGTCAGCGACACGGTCGCGCTCGCCGAGCAGATGCCGGGCGTGCTCGTGCCGGTGCAGGACGAGACCGTCGACACCGCCGGGGTGACCACGGTGCGCAAGGCCACCGGCCGGGGCGTGCACCAGGTCAGCTCCGACGGCAAGGTCGCCGTCCAGGTCCGCCAGGATTCGCCGCTGAAGGCCACGCTGCGCACCTCCCGCGTCCGCGGGGGCGACCGCGACGTGGTCTGCGCCGCCTGACCCACCCACCCCACCCCCGTTCGCGTCCCATGGTCGCGGTGGCGACCGCCGCGTAGGGTTGATCGCGGACGGCGTCGGCGCTCGCTTCGCTGGCCGGTACGGATGCCCCGGTGGCGTCCGGCTGGGACGATGGAGCCACTGCCGCGCCGCAGCCGGCCGGGCCCGCCCGGCCGAGGCGGAGCGACGCTACTGAGGGGATACCGGGGAGATGGCTAACCCGTTCGTCAAGGGTTGGAAGTACCTGATGGCGCTGTTCGGCGCCAGGATCGACGAGCACGCCGATCCCAAGGTGCAGATCCAGCAGGCCATCGAGGAGGCCCAGCGCCAGCACCAGGCGCTCGTCCAGCAGGCTGCCGCGGTGATCGGCAACCAGCGGCAGCTGGAGATGAAGCTGTCCCGCCAGATGTCGGAGGTCGAGCGGCTCCAGGCCAACGCGCGCCAGGCCCTCGTCCTCGCCGACCAGGCCCGCGCCCGGGGCGACGAGGCCGAGGCCAACCGCTACGAGCACTCCGCGCAGACCCTGGCCACCCAACTGGTCTCCGCCGAGCAGGCCACCGAGGACCTGAAGACCCTGCACGACCAGGCGCTGGGCGCCGCCGCCCAGGCCCGCCGGGCCGTCGAGAACAACTCGATGATCCTCCAGCAGAAGCTCGCCGAGCGCACCAAGCTGCTCAGCCAGCTGGAGCAGGCCAAGATGCAGGAGAGCGTGGCCCGCTCGCTGGAGTCGATGTCGGCGCTGACCGCGCCCGCCAACACCCCCTCGCTCGACGAGGTGCGCGACCGGATCGAGCAGCGGTACGCCACCGCGATGGGCCGCGCCGAGCTGGCCGGCAACTCCGTCGAGGGCCGGATGCTGGAGATCCAGAAGGCGACCCTCGACTCGGCCGGCTCCGCCCGGTTGGAGCAGATCCGGTCGAGCATGGCCGGTGAGCAGCTCGGCGGCAGGCAGGAACGACCGCCCGTCGCGCGTACGGAGCCCGCCGCGCCGGCCGCCGACCCGGCCGCCGCCGCCCGGCTGGACGAGATCCGGGCCAGCATGGGCCGGGAACGCGGCACCGGGGACACCACCGCCGCCGGCTGAGGCCGGTCAGGTCGAGGAGGCAGCAGAGGTGGCAGACGAGCGCACGCGATACTTCCGGCACCTGAGTCGGTTGCGGCGGTCCGCCCGCCGGTGGAGCGTCACGGCAGGGGGCCTCGGCGGCGCGGCCGCCGTGCTGACCCCGTACGCCGGGCTCGGGCTGCCCGACGCGGCCTGGGCGGCCGGGGCGGGCGGGGCGGTGGTGCTCGCCGCCTGGCGCTGGGTCGACCTGCGCGCGCTGGCCGCCCGGCCGGCGCCGCCCGCGCTCGACCCGGCCGAGGCCGCCGCCCGATCCCGCGCCCGCTTCGTCGCCGCCGTGGAGCGGCTCCCCGCCGGCCCCGGCGTGCTGGCCGAGGTGCGCCGGGTGCGCTCCCGGGTGGCGCTGCGCGGCACCAGCGCCGCCGAGCCGTGGGCCCGGCTGGACCGGGCCGCCCTCACCCTCGCCGGGATGGCCGGCCGGCTGACCGGGCTGGCCGGGCCCGCCGTGTCGGAGGCGGCCGACGCCGACCGCTCGCTGCGGGACCTCGCCGGCCGGGTGGCCAGTGTCGAACGCGCGCTGCGGCTCGCCCCCGACGACGCCCGACCGCCGCTGGCCGAGGCGCACCGGGCGTTGGCCGGCCAACTGGAGCAGGGCGTCGCGGCGTACGAGCGGCTGGTCGTGGCCGCCGCCGGCTACGTCGCCGAGGACGCGCGTCCCGACGCCGACCACCCGGCCGCCTCCCGCCTGACCGAGGCGACCGACCTGCTGCACGGGGTCGCCTCGGCGCTGGCCGAGCTGCGCGGCGCGGGCGCGCCGCTGCGCACTCCCTGATCAGGCGGGCCGCTGCGCACTCCCTGATCAGGCGGGCCGCTGCGCACTCCCTGATCAGGCGGGCCGCTGCGCACTCCCTGATCACGGCGGCGTCGTGACCGGCACCGGGCCGGTGAACGGGGAGCTGCCGACGACGTTGAACGACCGGATGCGGTAGTGGTAGGTGACGCCCCGCGCCAGGCCGGTGTTGGTGAAGCCGCGGCCGGTGACGGTGAAGGTCGACACCTCCCGGCTGAATGCCGGGTCCAGCGCCCGCTGCACGATGAACCCGGCCCCCGGTCCGGCGGGGGTGCTCGACGACCAGCCGAGGATCACCGTCGCCGTGTCGGGCCCGGGTGCCGTGGCGGTGGCGGTCACCCCCGTGGGCAGGCCCGGGGCCGGCGGCGTGGTCGCCCGGGCCACCGTCGACCAGGGTGACGCGGCCCCGAGGTAGGTGCTCCGCACCCGGTAGTAGTACGTGGTGTCCGGGGCGACCGCCGCGTCGAGGTGGTTGTCGCCGACCCCGATCGCCGTGGTGCCCGGCCCGCTGCTGAAGGTCGGGTTGGTGGCCCGCTGCACGTCGATGCCGGTGGCGTAGGAACGGTTGGTCCAGCGCAGCGCGATCCGCAGCGGAGCGGCCGGCGGGATCGCCGCGGTCAGCCCCGCCGGCGCGGCGAGCTGCACCGACGCCGGCACGCTGTTGGACCAGGTGGAGCAGCTCACCGCGTTCTCCGCCCGGATCCGGTAGTGGTAGGTCGCCCCGGGGGTGACGGTGGCGTCGGTGTAGCGGCTCGCCGTGGCCGCCACGGTGATCGCGGTCAGCCCCTGCGTGAAGGTGGCGTCGGTGGCCCGCTGGAGCAGGTGGCTGGTGGCCGCCGGGCGGCTGCCGTTGCCCGTCCAGGCCAGCGCGATCGCCGGCAGCGCCGTCGCCGAGCCCGGGGCCGGGGTCGCGGTCAGCCCGGTCGGTGCCCTGGGCGAGACCCGCAGCACCAGGGGCCGGGTCATGCCCTGGTCGCGGTGCCCGGCGAGCTGGCTGTGCCAGTGGTACTCCCAGCCCAGGTTGACGAGCTGGTTCACCACCAGCGACGGCCGGCCGTCGATCGGGCTGACCGGGGTCGAGCCGGTCCGGGCGCCGGCCGGCCGGGCCGGGTCGAGCAGCCGTACGCTGTCGCCGATCTTGAACGGCAGGGGCGGCGCGACGGGGCGCAGGGCGACGATCACGTCCTCCCGCGGGTTGACCCGGACCACCTGCTTCCAGCCCCGCTCGGCAGGGTGCGGCGGGCGGGTGGCGCCGTCCCAGCCGACCCGGTTGACCAGTTGGACGTCGCAGCCGGCGAACCGCACCGGCTGGGTCTGCCGGCTGTTGCCGCGGATGCGCCAGAGCTGGGTGCCGTCGGCGGGCGCGCCCACTCCGACGGCCGGATCGCTCACGTGCAGCACCTCGGTGGCCGGATCGGTCGGGCCGAGCGGCAGGGTGGTGGGGGCGAGCGGCCCGGCGTGCGGGTGCCCGACGCCCAGCCGGCCGACGAGCCGGCCGTGCTCCGGTTCGAAGACCTGCTGCACCGCCTTCACCTGCAACGGGAGGAGCACCGGGGCGGCGCCGGCGGTCGGCACGAAGCTGACCGTGGCGGCGTGCACCGGGACGACCGTTTCCCGGCCGGTACGGGTGCCGAACGCCGCGTCGTACGCCGCCTGCGGCACGATCGGCGGGCGCTGGCTGGCCGCGTACGCGCGGGGCAGGCGGTCCCGCAGCCGGGCCAGGTCGTACGGCGGCGCCGGGGTGCCGGCGACCCGGAACTGGAGCAGCGTGCGGGTGTTCGGGCCGTACCCGGGGCGGGTCGGCGGCGGGCCGCCCTCGGCGGTGCGGTCCGGGGCGCCCGTGTGGTGGTCGGCGCGCGGGTCGAAGCCGGGCAGCGGGGCGGGGCAGTCGTTGTAGAGGATCACCGTGCCGCCCGGCGGCACGGTCGAGAAGTCGACCAGCACGTCGGCCACCTCGCCCGGGGCGAGCAGCAGCGCGTGCGAGTCGACGTTGAGCACGGTCGGGTCCCGGCGGTCGTACCGGTAGCCGACCGGCTGGTTGGGCACGACCACCGGCGCGGGGAGCAGGCCGCCCTCGTTGCCGATCTGGACCAGCTCCGGGCCGGCGGCGCGCGGGTCCGGGACCCCGCCCTCGCGCCCGTCCGTCGGCCAGCCCGCCGGACGGTCCGGCGCGCGGACCGCCTCCACCATCGGCACCTCGCCGGCGTCCGCGTCGGCCAGGTCGCCCTCCGGGTCCCACATCGGGCCGTCGGAGCGGGCCCGGTAGAGCTGGAGGTTCAGGCCGCGGTCCAGGCAGGCGTTGAGGACCCGGAAGCGGTACGTCCGCGGCTCGACCTCCAGGTACGGGTACGCGATCCCGTTGACGAGCATGGTGTCGCCGAACGCGTCCGGCACCGCCGACGGGTGCGGGACGCCGGGCGTCAGCGGCGGCTCCTCCGGGTCCGTGACCGGGTCGTGGTGCGGGTTCGGCACCGGGCCGGCGTCGGGCGTCCCGGGGTGCTCCCGCGGCCCGGGCTCGTCGGCCGTACGCGACCACGGGCCGTAGTCCCACCGGCCGGTCGGGTTCGTCCCGTCGGCGCGGTGCGGGTTCTGCCGGGGCTGGTAGACGTGCGGGTGCCAGAGGCTGCCCCGGGAGCCCCAGCGGTCCCGGTCCCAGGTCGGGTCCTCCCCGGCGAGCTGGGTGTCGTCCGGCACGAACGTCTTGTCCTCGATCACCAGCGGGAGCTGGTCGGCGGGCAGTACGCCGTCGGCGACGAGCTCCTCCTCGGCCGGGTCGGTGAGCAGGTAGAGCGCGAGCTGCCCGGAGTAGACGGTCAGCCGGGCCAGGCCGACGGTGTTGTCGTGGAACCAGCACAGCCGCCCGCTCTGCTCGTTCGGGTAGTAGAGCGTGGTGGCACCCGCGCCGGGCGGCGGCATGTCGGGGACGTGGGTCGGGCCGATCCCGTTCGGGTACGGGGTGATCTCGCCCGCCGGGGTCACCCACTGCCAGGGGTTGCCGGCGCTGATCCACCCGGTGTGCGCGCCCGCCAGGCGCAGCACCGCCCGGTTCTGCGGGTAGGGCGCGGGCCCGTCGAGCGGGCCCGTCCCCGCGCCCTCGACGGTCGGGTCGACGGGCAGGAAGAGCTCCCCGGCCCGGCCGGTGGGGAGGTGGTTGATGAACTTGACCCGGACCGGGCGGCCCCGGCGGGCCAGGATGACCGGGCCGAGGTGCCAGGGGCGCCCCGCCGGCACGACCGTGTTGTGCCCGTCGGCGTCCGTGCCGAGGTTGAGTTGGCGGTAGCCGCGCAGCCGGGTCGCCGGCAGGTCCCGGTGCAGCCGCTGCGCGTACTGCTCCAGGACGATCTCGTAGTAGTCGCAGCCCGGGTAGCTGATGGTGTCGGGCACCGCCACGGGGAGGTGGCCGCCCAACTGGGTGTGGCCGAGCGTGCCGAGGCCGGGCAGCGCGTCGACGAACTTGCGGATGCCGGTGCCGGGCACCACCCGGCCGTCGGCCCCGACGACCGGCAGCGGGCTGCGGGCGTAGTTCGGCACCGGGCCGAAGCAGCGCGGGACGGCCGCCGGGTCGAGGCTGGCCGGCACCACGACCGGCTCCTCCACGCGCCGGGCCGCCGGGACTGGCCCCGCCGCCGGGCGGGACCCGGCGGGGGCGCCGTTCCCGGTGCGGGGCGCCGCCCGCTCCCACGGGATCCGGAGTCTGCGGAACAGGTCCATGGCTCTCCCCGGTGTCCGGGCGCGCGGCCCGCCACGGCGGCGTGGCGGCCCGGTCGCGCGTCGCTGACGATGCGTGAGGAGTCAACCGCAGCATGCGACGCGACGGCGGGGTTAGGAAGTACCCAATCGTCCGTATCTGTGGCGGGGACGCGACTTTCCCGCCACACCGGCGGAGTGTCTCGCCCGACACGCCGGCCCCACGTCGGCCGGCCGGTGGCGGAGGGAGGGCCGACGTGCCCCCGGGGTCGTCAGCCGGCCGGGCGTTCGGGCTGGCAGACGGGGCACCAGTAGGTGACCCGCGCGCCCAGCTCCTCCTTGCGGATCGCGGTGCCGCACCGGCGGCAGGGCTGGGCGCGCCGCCCGTAGACGTAGCTGGTCTGCCCCCGGTGCAGCGACCCGGTGGTGCTCTGCGTCCAGCGGCCCCGGTTGGCCGCGAGCAGCTTCTGCGCCAGGGCCACGGTGCCGGCGAGATCCGGCACGGCGCGTACCGGCGTCCACGGCGACACGCCGCGCAGGAACAGGATCTCGCACTTGTAGAGGTTGCCGACGCCGGCCAGGTTGCGCTGGTCCAGCAGGGCCTCGCCGATGGTGACGTCCGGGTGTGCGGCCAGCCGGCGTACCGCCTCGGCCGGGTCCCAGTCCGTGCCGAGCAGGTCGGGGCCGAGGTGGCCGACCAGCGAGTCCTCCTCGGCCGTCGGCACCAGTGCCAGCTCGTGCAGGTGGTAGCCGACGGCGACCGCCTGCGGGGTGCGCAGCACCACCCGGATCAGGTGCGCCGGCCGGGCGGTCCACCGTTCCCCCGGCGCGTACGCCCGCCAGGCGCCCTTCATCCGCAGGTGGGAGTGCAGCGTCCAGCGCGCCCCGCCGCCTCCCGGAACGGCGCCTCCCGGTGCGTTTCCCGGCGGTGCGTCCTCCGGCGGCGCGACGAGGCGGAGCAGCAGGTGCTTGCCCCGGCTGACAGACTTCCGCACCGTCCAGCCGGTGAGGTCGGTCGCGGCGAGCTGCGGCACCCGGAATTCGCTGCCGGTCAGGCGGGCGCCCGCCAGCGTGCGGTGCAGGACGCGGGCGGTGTTCCAGACGGTGTCGCCTTCGGGCACCCGTCCATCCTCCCTCGCCGCCCGGGACCCGGCGCCGCGGTCACCCGGCCGTGACGCGCAGCAGGTCGCCCGGCGCCACCGTGAGCAGGTCGACCGCCCGGCCGCCGTTGACCGCCACGGCGACCAGGCCGGCCGAGTCGGCGTGCACCACCAGCCCGCCCGCCGGGGCGTCCCCGAAGGTGCGGCCGTGCACGGCCTCGCGCCCGGCCCCCGGCTCGACGTCCGGCCGCACCCGCACCCAGGCCGGCAGCGGCGCCAGCAGGTCGGCCGGCGCCGCCAGTTGCACGTTGCCGAAGTGGTCCACGGTCAGCACCTCGGCGGTGAAGCCCGCCGCCTCCGGCCGGACGACCGGCGCCGGCAGCCGGACCAGGGTGGCCGGGTCGACGGCCGGGCCGGCCCCGGACAGCGGGGCGCCGAGCGCCAGCCGAGCGGCGACGGGCGCGAAGACGTCCCGGCCGTGGAACGTGCGGGACACCTCGGGCGCGAGCCAGTCCGGAGCGGTCAGTTCGACGGCCGCCGTGACCCCGCCCAGCGCCTCGGCGGCGTCGACGAGCAGGCCGTTGTCCGGCCCCACCAGCAGCCCGCGCGGCGCGGCCAGGGCGACGCCCCGGCGGGCGGTGCCGACGCCGGGGTCGACCACCGCCACGTGCACGCCCTCGGGCAGGTGGGGCACGGTCTGCGCCAGCACCGCCGCGCCCCGGCGCACGTCGGCCGGCGGCACCAGGTGGGTCACGTCGATCACCCGGGCGGCCGGCGCGAGCCGGGCGATCATCCCGTGGCAGGCGGCCACGAAGCCGTCGGCGAGACCGTAGTCGGTGGTCAGCGAGATCCAGGGCGTGCGGTCCATGCCGGGCAGGCTAGCCGCCGGTGGTGAGCCGCAGTTCGAGGATCAGCTCGTCGTGCAGCGGGACAGCGCGTCGACCGCCGCGCGGTCCCCGGCCCGGGGCGGCGCTGGCGGATATGGGACAGCCGGATGGCCGACCGGCCACTGCCGGGACGGGACCGGGTTGGGCAGACTGCCAGGGGTGACCAACCGGAGCCTGCCCGCCGTCGCGGTGCTCGTGATCGCCGCCGCCCTGACCGCCGCCTGCGGGGACGACGCGGAGGAACCGCCGCCTGCCGCGCCCCCGGCCGCCTCGGCGTCGACGCCGGCCGCCGACGTGCCGTCGGGCTCCACGGGGGCGCCCGGGACGGCCACGACGCCCGCCGCACCGTCCACCGGCGCGGGTCCGGCCGGGCCGAGCGCCGGGACCACGGAGCGTCGCCCCGCCAGCCCGCCGCCGGTGGCGTTGCCCGTCCGGCCGACCGGGACGCCCGGCGCGCGGCAGGTCGTCGACGCGTTCAAGGCGGCCGGGCTGAAGGTGCCGAACCCGCGGGACCGCTCGGTCGACTGCGGGCCGGACGGCCTCGGCCTGGGCTGCTCCGAGCTGATCGCCACCGACGCCGTCACCGTCTACGTCTTCCCGGACGAGTCGAGCGCCAGCGACATCGCCGAGACCTGGGGCGGCCAGTCCTTCCGGCGTGGCACCGTGGTGCTCAACTACCTGGAGGCGAGGACGCCCAAAACTGACCGCGCCAGGTACGAGAAGGTCCTCACCGGCCTGCGCTGACGCGCCCGGGCATCCGGCAACCCCGGCCGCCCATCCGTCGTCGGACGCCTGGTGCCGAGCACGGCCGCGTCGGTCGCGTGGCGGGTGCCCGGCAGGCTCGCCCCGGGGACGCTGTCGAGCTGCCCCGCCTGTGAGACCGCAGCACCGAGCCCGCACCTGTCGACCTGCTGACCCCGTCAGCCGGTGAAGGACTCGGGGCCGAAGCGGCCCCACGCCACGAAGGCGGCCATGGCGAGATAGACCAGATCGGGCACGATCGTCACCGTCTCGCCACGGCGGAGGCGCATGGTCGCCGCGCCGGCGAACAGCAACGCCACACAGGTGGCGGTCACCGGCACCAGAACCGGCGCGATGTCGAGGACCGCGGGCAGGACCAGGCCCGCCGCAGCCAGGATTTCGAGGGTTCCGATGACCCTGAGGGTGCCGGGGCTGAAATCCAGGACCCATTCCGCGGCGTGGCCCCCCATGGAGGCCATCTTCTCCCTGGGTACGAACATCTTGGAGGTGCTGACCAGGAGGACAACGGTCAGCAGCCCGGTGGCGATCCACAGCCAGCGGTTGAGGTCCATCGGTTGCTCCTTGCAGGGTGGTCGTAGCGATTGTCGTTCCTGCGTGGCGGTGGCCGGTGCCGGCTGCGCGTCAGCGACTCCGGTCCCGTTCTCACGTCAGTCCGTGGGCCGGCGAGCCTGGTGAAACGTGCGGGCGACCGCCCAGGCGTCGGCCACCGAACCCAGGTGCTGGAGCTTGTCGGGGTTGATCACCAAGCGGATCGCCTGGATCTGCCCGTCGAGGATGTCGAGCGCCAAGGCGTTGACCGCTCTGTTGTCCCGGTCGCGGAAGATCGCGCCCGGCTGGCCGTTCACCTCGTGCGGCTCCAGGACGCCGCCGATCCGGACCATCGGCGCAGCGGCCGCGGCGAGCACCCGGGCCACGTTGTCGGTGCCGATGATGGCCCTGGGCAGTTGCGGGGCCTTGCCACCGCCGTCGCTGACCATCTGCACGTCGGCGGCGAGGAGTTCCCGTAACCCGTCGAGATCGCCTTCCCGGAAGGCGTCGAAGAAGCGTTCGGCGAGTTCCTCGCGCTCCCTGCGGTCTGCCTCGAACCGGGGCCGGCCCGCGTCCATGTGGCGGCGTGCCCGCACCGCGAGCTGGCGGCACGCCGCCTCCGAGCGGCCCACCGCCGACGCGATCTCCCCGAAGCCGAACCCGAACACCTCCCGCAGCACGAAGACCGCGCGCTCGAGCGGACTGAGCCGCTCGAGCAGCAACAGCGCCGCCATCGACACCGAGTCGGCCAGCTCCGCCGACCGCTCCGGATCCTCGTACGGGTCGGCCAGCAGCGGCTCGGGCAACCACTGCCCGACGTACTCCTCCCGCCGCAGGCGGGCCGAGCGCAGCACGTTGAGCGCGACCCGGGTGACCACGGCCGAGAGAAACGCCTTGGTCGAGGTGGGTCGTGTCGGGGAGGCCTCGTAGCGCAGCCAGGTCTCCTGGACCGCGTCCTCGGCCTCGCTCACGCTGCCGAGAATCCGGTAGGCGATCGCGAACAGCAGCGACCGCAGCTCTTCGAACTCCTCGGCCCGGGTCACGCCGGCTCCTCCCTGAGGCACTGCCGCCACGGCGGATCGCGCCGCTCCCACCCGAGCTCAGTCACCACGGAGCGGGGCCGTTGCGATCGATGAAGGTCCCGGTCGGCCCGTCGGCGTCGATCATCGCGAGTGCGACGATCGAGTCGGTGGTGGTCGCGCGAGCCGAGGAAGATCGTCCAACCCTGCTCCCCGAGCCGGCGGGCGGCGTCAAGACCAGGTCCCTTGTTGCCTCCAGTGATCAACACAGAGGTCTGTTCCGAGTTCGTCATACCCCCGAGACACATACGCCTGCCCGGCTGTGACACGGTGAGCGCTGCGTCACAGCCACTCCACCAGGAGCCCCGCAACGGCGCCTGCTGCGCCGCCACCACGTCCCGCGCCGACGCAGCCTCCGGTCATGGGGCCCGAGTGCGGTTCAGCCGCGCAGGCGCAGGCCGCGTGGGGTGGCCCGGAAGCCGGCGGCGGTGAGCGCGTCGCGTAGCGGCGAGGAGCGCACCGCCTCGCCGTCGGCCCGTTCGACCGACATCGCCCCCAGCGCGCCGGAGTGGACCGCGTCGGCGAGCGCCTTGCCGGCCGCCGCCAGCGTGTCGGCGTCGTCGCTGAAGGAGAGAATGGTCCGCCCGCCGCGCTCGACGTAGAGCACCAGGTCCCCAGCGACCAGCACCACCAGGGCGCCGGCCTTGCGCCCCGCCCGGTGCCCGGTCGCCGGGGCGGCCCCGTCGCCCGAGTCGACCACCCGTTCCGGCCAGGGCAGCGCCGCCCCGTACGGGTTGGCCGGGTCCGTCGCGGCGAGCACCAGGGTGGGCCCGCCGCGCCCCCGCCCGCCGTCGACCGGCTCCGCCAGCGCCCGGATCCGGTCCACCGCGCCCGGCACCGCGAACTGCGCCGCACCCAGCCCCTCGACGAAGTAGCCCCGCCGGGCCGCGCCGCGCTCCTCAAGCGCGGAGAGCACCGGATAGACCGCGGCGAACCCGCCGGCCACCTGCTCGGCCATGACCGCCCCCCGGGTCACCACGCCGTGCCGTTCGAGCAGCACGTCGGCCAGGGCGGCGGCACGGCGGGTGGGATCGGTGTCGCGCTCCGGCAGGCGCGACCAGCGCCCGGCGACGGTCGGCGGGCCGCCTCGGGTCGGCAGGGCCACCCGCCCGGGGCGGCGGTAGCGGGTGCGCGGCGCGGTCGGGCGGGACCGGTGCGCCCCGCCGCCGCCGAGCACCGCCCGCAGCGGGGCCAGGGTGTCGTTGGTGAGCTGGCCGGCCCAGACCAGATCCCAGACGACCGCGGTCAACGCGGCGTCGTCCGTCGAGCCCACCCGGTCGGACAGCGACCGGAAGAACAACGCCTGCCCGTCGCCGAGCGCCTCCAGCACCGCGTCGTGCAGCGGGGTGCGGGTGAGCGCCTCGTCGGGCGGGGGCAGCAGCAGCGGAGCGGCGTCCGCGTACGCGAGGGTGACCCAGCCGTCCCCGCCGGAGATCGCCCCCGAGCCGGCCCAGAGCACCTCGCCGCTGGCGCACAGCTCGTCGAGTTGGGCGGGGGAGTAGTCGGCGACCCGGCCGGGCAGCACCAGGCGTTCCAGGGCCGACGCCGGCACCGCCACCCCCTGGAGCTGCTCAACCGCCGCGGCCAGCGCCTCCACGCCGCGCGCCGACGAGCCGACCTGCTGCCACCGGGGCAGGAACGCGGCCAGCGCGCGGGGCGGCACCGGCTCGATCTCCCGGCGCAGCGCGGCGAGGGACCGGCGGCGCAGCAGGCGCAGCACCTCCGCGTCGCACCACTGGGCGCCGGCCGTGTCCAGGGCGAACTCGCCGGAGACGACCCGCCCGGTGGCGGCGAGCCGGCGCAGCGCCTGCTCCACCACGGCCACCCCGAGCCCGAACCGGGCGGCGCAGGTGGCGGCCGCGAACGGGCCGTGCGTACGCGCGTAGCGGGCGACCAGGTCGCCCAGCGGGTCGGCCACCGGGGCGAGGTACGCCTCGGCGACCCCGACCGGCAGGGCCACGCCGAGGGCGTCGCGCAGCCGGGCCGCGTCCTCGACGCCCACCCAGCGCTCCTCGCCGGCGATGCGCACCCGCAGCACCCGGCGGGCGGCCGCCAGCCCGGTCAGCCATTCCACGGGCGCGCCCCGCTCGGCCAGCTCGGCCTCGGACAGGTCGCCGACCACCCGGAGCAGCTCGACCACGTCCTCCGCGTCGCGCGGTCGGCGCTGCTCGGTCAGCCAGCGCAGCTGCCGCTCGGTCTCGGTCAGCACCGCCGGGTCGAGCAGCTCGCGCAGGTCGACGCGGCCGAGCAGCTCGCCGAGCAGGGCCGAGTCCAGCGCCAGCGCGGCCGCCCGTCGCTCCGCGAGGGGGGCGTCGCCTTCGTAGAGGAAGGCCCCGACGTAGCCGAACAGCAGTGACCGGGCGAACGGCGACGGCTGGGCGGTCTCCACCTCGACCAGACGCACCTTGCGGGCGGCCAGGTCCCGCATCAGCTCCGCCAGCGCGGGCTGGTCGAAGACGTCCTGGAGGCACTCCCGGGCGGCTTCGAGGGTGACCGGGAAGTCGGCGTACTCGCGGGCGACGTCGAGCAGTTGGGCGGCGCGTTGACGCTGCTGCCACAGCGGCTGGCGGCGGCGCGGGTCGCGGCGGGGCAGCAGCAGCGACCGGGCGGCGCACTCCCGGAAGCGGGACGCGAACAGCGCGGAGGTGCCGACGGACTCCTCGACGAGCTGTGCGATCTCCTCCGGCTCGAAGACCACCACGTCCGCGCCCGGCGGCTCGTCGGCCGTGTCGGGCAGGCGGACGACGATGCCGTCGTCGGACGGCATCACCTGGGCGTCCACCCCGTAGCGCTCGGTGAGCCGGCGGCCGATCGCCAGCGCCCACGGCCCGTTGACCCGGGCGCCGAGCACGCTGTGGACGGCCAGCCGCCAGTCGCCCAGCTCGTCGCGGAACCGCTCGACCACCACCGTGCGGTCGTCGGGCAGGGACCGGGTGGCCTCCTTCTGCTCGCGCAGGTAGGCCATCAGGTTGCCGGCGGCCCAGTCGTCGAGCCCGCCGGCCCGCAGCGCGGCGACGGCGGACTCGTCGTCCTGCCGCAGCAGGGCGCGCACCCGGGCGCCGATGGCCCGGCCCAGCTCGACGGGCCGGCCGAGCTGGTCGCCCTTCCAGAAGGGCATCTTCGCCGCCTGCCCGGGGGCCGGGGAGACCAGCACCCGGTCGGGCGTGATCTCCTCGATCCGCCAGGACGAGGAGCCGAGCAGGAACACGTCGCCGACCCGCGACTCGTAGACCATCTCCTCGTCCAGCTCGCCGACCCGGGCGGCCCGTTCGGCGCCGGCCAGGAAGACGCCGAAGAGCCCCCGGTCGGGGATGGTGCCGCCGCTGGTCACCGCGAGCCGCTGCGCGCCGGGTCGGCCGGTGAGCGTGTCGGTGGCGCGGTCCCAGACCAGCCGGGGCCGCAGCTCGGCGAACGCGGTGGACGGGTAGCGGCCGGAGAGCATGTCGAGCACGGCGTGCAGGGCCGAGTCGGGCAGCTCGGCGAAGGGCGCCGCCCGGCGGACCAGGACGGCCAGGTCGCCGACGTGCCACGGCTCCAGCGCGACCATGGCGACGATCTGCTGGGCGAGCACGTCGAGCGGGTTGCGCGGGTAGTGCAGCTCCTCGATGGCACCACCGCCCATCCGCTCGGCCACGACCGTGCAGGACAGCAGGTCGCCCCGGTGCTTGGGGAAGACGACGCCCCGGGAGACCGCGCCGACCTGGTGCCCGGCCCGACCCACCCGCTGCAGGCCGGCGGCCACGCTGGGCGGCGCCTCGATCTGCACGACCAGGTCGACCGCGCCCATGTCGATGCCCAGCTCCAGGCTGGAGGTGGCCACCACGGCGGGCAGTTGGCCGGACTTGAGCGCCTCCTCGATGTGCTTGCGCTCCTCCCGGGAGACGCTGCCGTGGTGGGCGCGGGCGATCACGGTCGGTGCGCCGGACGCCCCACCGGCCTGGGCCATCATCTCGGCCGGAGTGCGGCGCGCCGGGCCGGTGGTGCCGCCCCGCGTGCCGGTGCCCCGGTCCAGGCCGGTGGTGCCGCCCCGCGTGCCGGTGCCCCGGTCCAGGCCGGTGGGACCGTCCCACGCGTCGGCGCCCCGGCCTGGGCCGGTGGGGCCGTCCCACGCGTCGGCCTCCCGGGCCGGCACGGCCCGGTCGTCCCCGGCGCCGGGGACGGCGGGCGGGCCGGCCAACTCGTCGGCGGCCAGCTCGTTGAGCCGCGCGCAGAGGCGCTCGGCGGAGCGCCGCGAGTTGGTGAAGACGATGGTCGAGCGGTGTGCCCGGATCAGGGAGAAGACGCGCTCCTCGACCGCCGGCCAGATCGACGCCCGGCGCGGCCCGGGCCCGCCGAGGTCGTCCTCCGGCGCCTCCCGCTCGTCGAGGCGGGTCATGTCCTCCACCGGCACCTGGACGCTGACCTCGATCGTCTTCGCGGTGGGCGGGGCGACGACGTCGACGGGCCGGGCGCCGCCGAGGAAGCGGGCGCACGCGTCGACCGGCCGGACCGTGGCGGACAGGCCGATCCGCTGCGCCGGCGCGGGCAGCAACCCGTCGAGGCGCTCCAGGGAGAGCGCGAGGTGAGCTCCGCGCTTGGTGCCGGCCACCGCGTGCACCTCGTCGACGATGACCGTCTCGACGCCGCGCAGGGAGTCGCGGGCGGCGGAGGTCAGCAGCAGGAACAGCGACTCGGGCGTGGTGATGAGGATGTCGGGCGGGGTGCGGGCGAACGCGCGCCGCTCGTCGGCCGGGGTGTCGCCGGTGCGCATCCCCACGGTGATCTCCGGCGGGGCGACGCCCAACCGGGTGGCGGCCTGCCGGATCCCGGCCAGCGGCGTGCGCAGGTTGCGCTCGACGTCGACCGCGAGCGCCTTGAGCGGGCTGACGTAGAGCACCCGGCACCGGTGCCGGCGGTCGGCCGGGGCCGGCTCGCGGGCCAGCCGGTCGAGTGACCAGAGGAACGCGGCGAGCGTCTTGCCGGAGCCGGTGGGCGCCACCACCAGCGCGTTGCGGCCGGCGGCGACGGAACTCCAGGCACCGGCCTGGGCGGCGGTGGGCGCGGCGAAGGCGGCGGTGAACCATTCCCGGGTGGCCGCGCCGAAACCCGCCATCGCATCCGTCACGCCATCCATCCTGCCCCGGCCGTCTGACATCCGTTTCCCTGGCGGGCGCTGATGTGTCCTGGTCCGGCTCATACGCGATGGTTGTGCCGTTGAATGCGTTAAGTCTTACTTAACTGCTTGCTTGTGGCGCGCAACGTAAAGTAACTTCACTCGGAGTCGGCCGGGGTGGAGGGGATCGGATGACCGTCGAGCAGCGGAGCTTCGAGCCCGGCACCGACGTGCTCATCCGCAAGGTCGACAGTCATCTCGCCGCCGTCCGCGCCGGTCTCGCCGGCCCGGAGCTGGAGTTGGCCGAGCGGCTGGCCGCGGCGCTGCGGGAGTTGGTCGTCTCCACCGCCCAGGCCAGCGCCGCCGACCGGGGCCAGGTGCGTGCCGCGGTGCACTACTTCGTGCTGCGCCGGGAGAGCCGGGGCCGGCTGCTGTCGGTGCGGTCGCTCGCCGCCGCCCAGCGGGTGGTCAACAAGGTGGTGCTCCAGCTCGACCGCCCCGATCTGCTGGTGGAGACCCGCCGGGAGCGCCCCGCCCGGGAGCCCGCCGTCCCCGCCGCCGACGTCCCCGTCGGCTGACCGCGCCGCCCGGGAGCCCGCCGCCGACATCCCCGTCGGCTGACCGCGCCGCACCACGCCCTTCGACCCGGCACCGGGCAGTCCACGGGAGAGCGGCAAGGCCGCCGAGGGTACGAATTCCGGCAAAACGGCCCGACGGGCGGTCATCTGGCGTCTGATCGCACCTAGGTGCCGGCCCACCTCCGGCGCGCGCCGCTGCCACCTCGACCGGGAGTGCGGGTGCTCGTACTGCTGATCCTCCACCTCGTGGCGGCCCTCCTGGCGCCGCTGCTGGTCCGGCGGTGGGGTCCGCGTGCCTGCTACGCGCTGGCGCTGGCGCCGGCCGCCGCCTTCGGCTGGGCGCTGGCCCGCACGCCGGCCGTCCGCGACGGCGGGGCGGTGGTGGAGACGTACCCGTGGATCCGGCAGCTCGGGCTCGACCTGGCGCTGCGGCTGACCACCCTGTCCTGGCTGATGACGCTGCTCGTCGGCGGCGTCGGTGCGCTGGTCCTCGTCTACAGCGCCCGCTATTTCGGCCCCGGGGCGGTCGGGATGGCCCGGTTCGCGGCCGTGCTGGTGGCCTTCGCCGGGGCGATGCTCGGGCTCGTTCTCGCCGACGACCTGCTGCTGCTCTACGTCTGCTGGGAGCTGACCACGATCTTCTCGTACCTGCTGATCGGGCACAGCACGGAGCGGCGTGCCAGCCGCTGGGCGGCCGCCCAGGCGCTGACCGTGACCACTCTCGGCGGGCTGGCCATGCTGGTCGGGTTCATCATGCTCGGCCACCACGCCGGCAGCTACCGGTGGTCCGAGATCGCTGCCGGTCCGCTGCCCGGCGGGGCGTACCTGGTCACGGCGGTGCTGCTGATCCTGGCCGGGGCGCTGTCCAAGTCGGCGGTGCTGCCGTTCAGCTCCTGGCTGCCGGTGGCGATGGCGGCCCCCACGCCGGTGAGCGCGTACCTGCACGCCGCCGCGATGGTGAAGGCCGGCGTCTACCTGATCGGGCTGCTCGCCCCGGTGCTGGCGGGCGTCGGCCCGTGGCGGCCGGTGGTGGTGGTCGCCGGCCTGGCGACCATGCTGGCGGGCGGCTGGGCGGCGCTGCGGCAGACCGACCTGAAGCTGCTGCTGGCGTACGGCACGGTCAGCCAGCTCGGCCTGCTCGCCGTGGTCGTCGGGGCGGGCACCCCGGACGCCGCGCTGGCCGGCGTGGCCATGCTGCTGGCCCACGCCCTGTTCAAGGCGGCGCTGTTCCTCGTCGTCGGCATCGTCGACCACGGCGCCGGCACCCGCGACCTGCGGGAACTGTCCGGCCTGGGCCGGCGGGCACCGCTGCTGGCCACCGTCGCGGTGCTCGCCGCCGCGTCGATGGCCGGCCTGCCGCCGCTGGTCGGCTTCGTCGCCAAGGAGGCCGTGCTGGCCGCCTTCACCGACCGGCCGGTGGTGCTCGCCGTGCTGGTGGCCGGCACCGCGCTCACCGTCGCCTACAGCGCCCGGTTCGTCTGGGGCGCGTTCGCCACCCGGCCCGGCGTGGAGCCCTCCGACCCGGGGCGGATCGCCGTGCCGATGCTCGCCCCGCCGGCCCTGCTGGCCGTCCTCGGGCTGGTCGCCGGCCCGGCCGCCGGGATCCTCGACGGCCTGCTCGCCCCGTACGCCGAACTCTTCGGCACGGTCGGCGGGCACCTGGCGCTGTGGCACGGCCTCAGCCCGGCGCTCGGCTTCTCCGCCCTCGCCGTGGCCGGCGGCGCGGCGCTGCACGCGCTGCGCGGCCCCCTCGCCCCGGCGCTGGCCCGGCTGCACGTCCCGGTCAGCGGCAACCAGGGGTACGAGTGGGTCATCGGCCGATTCGACCGGCTGGCCATCGAGGTCACCAGCGTCACCCAGCGGGGTTCGCTGCCGCAGTATCTCGGGATCATCCTGCTCGCCCTCACGGTGCTGCCCGGTGGGGCGATGCTGGCCACCCGGCCGTGGCGGGACCGGATCGACCTCTGGGACAGCCCGTTGCAGGTCGTGGTGGTGGCCGTGGTGACCGTGGCGGCGGTGCTCGGGGTGGGCGCCCGGCGGCGGCTGACGGCGATGCTGCTGGTGGGGATGACGGGCTACGGCAGCGCGATGCTCTTCGTGCTCTATGGCGCGCCGGACCTGGCGCTGACGCAGTTCCTCGTCGAGACCGCGACCATCGCGGTGTTCGTGCTGGTGCTGCGCCGGCTGCCCGAACGGTTCTCGGCCCGCCCGCGCCGGCGCCGCTGGGCGCGCCGGACGATCGGCCTGGCGGCCGGCGTGGTGACGGCTGGGCTGGCGCTGACCGCCGCGGCGGCCCGGAACGCGCCCACCATCTCCGACGCCTTCCCCGACCTCGCCGTCAGCCAGGGGTACGGCCGCAACGTGGTCAACGTGACCCTCGTCGACATCCGGGCCTGGGACACGATGGGGGAGCTGGCGGTGCTGGTGGTGGCCGCGACCGGCGTGGCCAGCCTGATCTTCCAGCGGTCCCGGACGGGGCCGCGTCCCCGCCGCCCCGAGCCGTCCGGTCCGGCGCGCCGGCCGGGCCGCCCGGTCTGGCTGCGCGGCGGCGCGACCCTGCACGAGCGGCGGCGCTCCATCGTGCTGGAGGTGGTCACCCGGCTGATCTTCCACACCGTCGTGGTCTTCTCCCTGTTCCTGCTCTTCTCCGGCCACAACGCCCCGGGCGGCGGGTTCGCCGGCGGCCTGGTGGCGAGCCTGGCGCTGGTCGTGCGCTACCTGGCCGGCGGCCGCGACGAGCTGGCCGAGGCCGCGCCGGTCGGCGCCGGCACGGTGCTCGGCGCCGGCCTCCTCGTCTCGATCGGCACCGGGGTGATCGCGCTACTGGCGGGCGGATCGGTGCTCGAGAGCGCCCGGATCGACCTGTGGCTGCCGCTGATCGGCGACTTCTACCTGGTCACGTCCCTCTTCTTCGACGTCGGGGTCTACCTCGTCGTGGTCGGGCTCGTGCTGGACATCCTGCGCAGTCTCGGCGCCGAGGTGGACCGGCACATCGAGGCGGCCAGCGCGTCCGGCGGCGGGCTGCGCGTCGACCGGGGCGGGGAGCGGACGTGAGGCCGGGGGTGGAGGGACCGACCCTGGTGCTGGTCGTCGCCGTCGGCGTGCTGGTCGGTTGCGGGGTCACCCTGCTGCTGGAGCGCAGCCTGACCCGGATCCTGCTCGGCGTCATCCTGCTCGGCAACGGGGTCAACGCGCTCATCCTGATGGGTGGGCGGGCCGGCGCCGCCCCGGTGGTCGGCGCCGCGCCCGCCGGCCGGCTGAGTGACGCGCTGCCGCAGGCCATGATTCTCACCGCGATCGTGATCACCTTCGGGCTGACCGCGTTCCTGCTGGCCGTGAGCTACCGCAGCTGGTACCTGACCGGCGACGACGAGGTCCCCGACGACATCGAGGACCGGCAGATCAGGCGGGCGGCGGAGCGCAACGAGGTGGCCGCCGCCGACCTCGGCGGCGAGGGCCCGGACGCCGACCCCGAGCAGGTCGACCCCGAGCTGCCGCGCCGGCTCCGGCCCGGGGACGGTCCCGGATGACCGGGTACGCGCGAGGGGCCGCCCCGTGAGCGCCCTCGTGCCGCTGCCGGTGGTGGTGCCGCTGCTGGGCGCGGCGCTGACCCTGCTGCTGGCCCGGTGGCCCCACCTGCAACGGGTGGTCAGCGTGTCCTGCCTCGCCGGCACGCTGGCGGTGGCGGCGCTGCTGCTGGTGCAGGCGTACCGGCACGGGCCGGTGGTGGTGCAGGTCGGCGGGTGGCCGGCGCCGGTGGGCATCGTGCTGGTCGCCGACCAGTTGGCCGCGCTGATGCTGGTGGTCTCGTCGGCGGTGACGCTGTGCGTGCTGCTCTACTCCGTCGGGCAGGGCCAGGGGGACTTCGGCGAGACCGTCCCCGTGACCATCTACCACCCCACCTACCTGGTGCTGACCGCCGGCGTGACGAACGCGTTCCTCGCGGGCGACCTGTTCAACCTCTTCGTCGGGTTCGAGATCCTGCTGGCCGCGAGCTTCGTGCTGATCACCCTCGGCGGCACCGAGGCGCGGATCCGCACCGGCTCGACGTACGTGGTGGTCAGCATCCTCTCCTCGATGCTGTTCCTCACCGCGGTGGGCCTCGTGTACGCGGCCACCGGCACGCTGAACATGGCCCAGCTCGCCCACCGGCTGGACGCCCTGCCGGACGGCGTACGGCTCAGTCTGCAACTGACGCTGCTGCTCGCCTTCGGGGTCAAGGCGGCGGTCTTCCCGCTCTCGGCCTGGCTGCCGGACAGCTACCCGACCGCGCCGGCCCCCGTCACCGCGGTCTTCGCCGGCCTGCTCACCAAGGTCGGCGTCTATGCGATCATCCGGACCGAGACGCTGCTCTTCCCCGACGGTCAGGTGGCCGGGCTGCTGATGGTGGTGGCCGGGCTGACCATGGTGGTCGGCATCCTCGGCGCGGTGGCCCAGTCCGACATGAAGCGGCTCTTCTCGTTCACCCTGGTCAGTCACATCGGCTACATGATCTTCGGGGTGGCGCTGAGCACCGTGGCCGGGCTGTCCGGCGCGATCTTCTACGTGGTGCACCACATCACCATCCAGACCACGCTGTTCCTGGTCGCCGGGCTGGTCGAGGAGCGGGCGGGCAGCACCGACCTGCGCCGCCTCGGCGGGCTGGCCCGGGTGGCGCCGTTGCTCGGGATGCTCTTCTTCGTGCCGGCCATGAACCTCGCCGGCGTGCCGCCGTTCTCCGGGTTCCTCGGCAAGCTCGGCCTGCTCCAGGCCGGGGTGGCGGCCGGCGGGCCGCTGCCCGGCGCGCTGGTCGCGGCCGGGGCCGTGACCAGCCTGCTCACCCTCTACGTGGCCTCGCGGGTGTGGAACATCGCCTTCTGGCGCGCCCCCCGGCTGGCCACCGCCGAGCCGGCCGTCCGGCTCCCCCGGCTGATGGTCGGCGCGACGGTCGCGCTGGTCGCGCTGGGGCTGGTGCTGACCGTCGTCGCCGGGCCGCTCTTCGACGTCACCGCCGACGCGGCCGTCGACCTGCGCGAGCGCACCCCGTACATCCGTTCCGTGCTGCCCGGCGGCGCCCCGTGAAGCCGGAGTCCAGCGCGCCGCCGCGAAAGCGGGCGGCGCGGTGGCGGGACCAGCTGATCGCCCTCGGCTGGCTGGTGCTGGTCTGGAGCCTGCTCTGGGGCGAGTTCTCCTGGGGCAACCTGGTCGGCGGGGTGCTGGTGGCCGGGGCGGTGCTGCTGTTCTTCCCGCTGCCGCCGGTCACCTTCGGCGGGCGGCTGCGCCCTGGGCCGCTGCTGGTCTTCCTGGTGCGTTTCGTCGGCGAGCTGGTCAGCGCCAGCCTGCACGTCGCCCGGATCGCGGTGCAGCCGGGCTACCGGCCGCGGGGCGCGATCATCGCGGTCCGGCTGCGCGTGCGTACCGACCTGAATCTGGCGCTCACCGCCGAGGCGGTCTCGTTGGTGCCGGGCACCCTGATCGTCGAGGTGGACCGGGACGCCGGGGTCCTCTACGTGCACGTGCTCGACGTCCACGGCCCGCAGGACCTGACCGACAGCCGGGAGCGGATCCTCGCCGTCGAGCGGCGGATCGTCCGGGCGGTCGGCTCCGCCGTGGAGCTGCGCCAGGTGGCCACCGATCCCGCCGAGAGGGGTCCTGAACCGTGACCGCGTTCCTCGTCGTCGTCCTCACCGTCCTGTTCTCGGTGACCGCGCTGCTCGCGCTGGCCCGGCTCTACCGGGGGCCGTCCCTGATCGACCGCGTGGTCGCCGCCGACATGCTGCTCGCCACCATGGTCGGCGCCGTCGGCGCCGAGGCGGCGGTGAACCGCCACGCCACCACCCTGCCGGTGCTGGTGGTGCTCTCCCTGCTCGGCTTCGTCGGCTCGGTGTCGCTGGTCCGCTTCGCCGCCCGCGAGAAGGAGGAGGAGTGATGTTCGGCACCGTCGCCGACTGGGTCGGCGCCGGCTGCCTGGTGGCCGGCGCGCTGCTGAGTCTCGCCGCCGGCATCGGGGTGCTGCGCTTCCCGGCCACGCTGGACCGGATGCACGCGGCCACCAAGCCGCAGGTGCTCGGGGTGCTGCTCCTGCTGCTCGGCCTGGCCCTACGGCTGCGCGCCCCGGCCGACCTGGGCATGGTGGCCCTGGTCGGGATCTTCCAGCTGGCGACCGCTCCGGTGGCCGCGCAGATGATCGGCCGGGCGGCCTACCGCGCCGGCCGGGTGGACCCCGACCTCCTCGACGCCGACGAGCTCGCCGACCGCTGACGTGTGCCGTCCGCACCGCCGGGTCCGCGGGCGTCCCAATTCGGGGAATGCGGCGATTCTGAGTCTTGCGTCTTGCCGGGGGGCCGGTCCCGCTGCACGCTTCGCAACGATGGCCATCGATCAATGGCCGTCCCCGGTGACCGCCCACCCGGCGGGAGCCGGACCCCGCCCCCACCCGGAGGACCCATGAGACCTCGTACCCCCCGCTCCGCCTGGCTGGCCGCGGTGGCCGTGGCGGCGGCGGTCGTGACCGCCTCCTCGGCGACCGCCGCGCCCACCGGAGCGGCCGCCCCCGCAGCCCTCGCCGCTCCGGTCGCCCTCGCCGCCCCGGCCGCCCGTGCCGGCGGGCCGGCGGCGCTGGCCGCGCCCGACGTCCCGCTGGCCAACGTGAAGGCACACCTGTCCCAGTTCCAGTCCATCGCCACCGCCAACGGCGGCAACCGGGCGCACGGCCGCCCCGGCTACCTCGCCTCCGTCAACTACGTCAAGGGCCAGCTCGACGCGGCCGGGTTCAGCACCGTGGTGCAGTCGTTCACCTACAATGGCGCCACCGGCTACAACCTGATCGCCGACTGGCCCGGCGGCGACCCGAACCAGGTGGTCATGACCGGGGCGCACCTGGACGGCGTCACCGCCGGCCCGGGCATCAACGACAACGGCTCCGGCTCGGCGGCGATCCTGGAGACCGCCCTCGCGGTGGCCCGCAGCGGCTTCACCCCCACGAAGCACCTGCGCTTCGGTTGGTGGGGCGCCGAGGAACTGGGGCTGCGCGGCTCGCAGTACTACGTGAACAACCTGCCGTCGACCGAGCGCACCAAGATCAAGCAGTACCTCAACTTCGACATGGTCGGCTCGCCCAACGCCGGCTACTTCGTCTACGACGGCGACAACTCCGACGGGGTGGGCTCCGGGCCGGGCCCGGCCGGCTCGGCGCAGATCGAGCAGACCATCCAGGCGTTCTTCACCTCGATCGGCGTGCCCACCCGGGGCACCGACTTCGACGGCCGCAGCGACTACGGGCCGTTCATCAACGTCGGCATCCCGGCCGGCGGCACCTTCACCGGAGCCGAGGGGATCAAGTCCAGCACCCACGCCTCGCTCTGGGGCGGTACGGCCGGGCAGGCGTTCGACCCGTGCTACCACCGCTCCTGCGACACCACCGCCAACATCAACGACACGGCGCTGGACCGCAACGCCGACGCGATCGCGTACACGGTGTGGGCGCTGGCCGAAGCCGGGGCCCCGCCGGGCAGCACGGTTTGGAGCGACACCTTCGAGACCGCGACCGGATGGACCGCGAACCCGGCCGGCACCGACACCGCCACCCTCGGCCGGTGGGAGCGCGGCGACCCTGCGGCCACCAGCTCCGGCGTGGCCACCCAGCTCGGCACGACCGTCAGCGGCAGCTACGACCTGGTCACCGGGCCGCTCGCCGGCGGCAGCGCCGGGGCGTACGACCTCGACGGCGGGGTGAGCACCATCCAGTCGCCGGCGATCACGCTGCCGTCGACCGGCACGCTGAACCTCTCGTTCTCCTGGTACCTGGCCCACCTGAACAACGCCAGCAGCGCCGACTACCTGCGCGTGCGGGTGGTGGGCAGCGGCACCGTCACGGCGCTGAACGCGACCGGGGCCGCGACCAACCGGGCGGCGGCCTGGCAGAGCGCCGGCGTCGACGTCTCGGCCCTGCGGGGACAGACCGTACGGATCGTCGTCGACGCGGCGGACGCCGGCGGCGCCAGCCTGGTCGAGGCGGCCGTGGACGACGTGAGGATCACCCAGAGCTGAGCCGGCACGGCCCCTGTCGACGCCGGGTAACGGCCCCCTGTCCACGCCGGGTAACCGGACGACAGGGGGCCTTCGACGCACCGTCAGCGGGCGTACAGCCGGCGCGGATAAAATGGCTGCATGATCGACTCCTCTGCCCAGGAGGGCAGCAGTAGCCAGCCGGGTCCTGCCCGGCGTATCCCGACCCCGACGTCCCCGGGAGCCCTGAGCGACCCGTGTTGATCGTCGTTGGTCTCCTCTTCATCATCGTGCTCACCGCCGCCACCGGTTACTTCGTGGCCCAGGAGTTCGGTTACGTCGCCGTCGACCGGGGCAGGCTCAAGCAGCTCGCCGACGACGGCGACAAGGCCGCCGCCCGGGCCCTGGAAGTGACCGGACGGCTGTCGTTCATGCTCTCCGGCGCGCAGCTCGGCATCACCGTCACCGCCCTGCTGGTCGGTTACGTCGCCGAGCCGTTCCTCGGCGCCGGGCTGGCCGAACTGCTCGGGGTGGCCGGCGTCTCCACGGCGGTCAGCCTGCCGCTCTCGGTCGCCCTGGCCCTGGTCATCGCGACCGTGGTGCAGATGGTCCTGGGCGAGCTGGCCCCGAAGAACCTCGCCATCGCCCGGGCCGAACCCCTGGCCAAGGCCCTGAGCCGCTCCACCCTGATGTACCTCAAGGTGGCCGGTCCGCTGATCAAGCTCTTCGACCGCGCCGCGGTGCGGCTGCTCCGCCGCGTCGGCATCGAGCCGATCGAGGAGCTGCCCAGCGGCGCCACCCCGGAGGACCTGGAGCAGATCATCGCCGAGTCCCGCCAGGAGGGGCACCTGACCGCCGAGATGTCCACGCTGCTCGACCGGGGGCTCGACTTCCGCGAGCTGACCGCGGGCGAGGCCATGGTGCCCCGCGTCGACGTGCACACCGTACGCGCGCACGAGCCGGTCAGCCGGGTGGTGGAGCTGCTGGACACCGGCAAGTCCCGCTTCCCCGTACGCGGCGCGGAGGGCGTCGACGACCTGATCGGCGTCATCGGCATCGCCGACGTGCTCGGGGTGCCCCCCGAGCGGCGCGCGACCACCCCGGTCAGCGCGGTCGCCGGCCCGCCGCTGCTGGTGCCGGAGACGCTGCCGCTGCCGACCGTGCTGGACCGGCTCCGCTCCGGCCACCGGCAGCTCGCCTGCGTGGTCGACGAGTACGGCGGCTTCGCCGGCGTGATCACGCTGGAGGACATCGCCGAGGAGCTGGTCGGCCCGATCCGGGACGAGGACGACCCGCCCGAGCGGGCCCCGGCCCGGCAGGAGGACGGCTCCTGGGTGGTGCCCGCGCGCTGGCGCATCGACGAGGTCGCCGACAGCACCGGCATCGAGCTGCCCGAGGCCCCGGAGTACGACACCCTCTCCGGCCTGGTCATGCGGGAGCTGGGCCGGGTGCCCGAGGTCGGCGACCGGCTGGAGATCAGCCTGCTCGCCGACGGCGAGGACGGCGCGGTCGAGCCGCGCGCCCTGGTCGAGGTGCTGGCCGTCGACCGGCACGTGGCCGACTCGGTCCGGCTGCGGCTCGCCGGGTCCGGGGAGGTGTCCGAGTGAGCCCGGGCATCGCGCTGTTCACGTCGGTGATCCTGCTGGCGCTGAACGGCTTCTTCGTGGCCGCCGAGTTCGCCCTGGTGGCCAGCAAGCGCTACCGCCTGGAGCAGGCGGCGGCCGGTGGCGGCCGGGCCGCCCGGGCCGCCCTGGAGGGCGTACGCGAGCTGTCGCTGATGCTCGCCGGCGCGCAGCTCGGCATCACGCTGTGCACCCTGGGGCTCGGTGCCCTCGCCGAGCCGGCGATCGAGCACCTGCTCAGCCCGCTGCTGCACGCGGTCGGGCTGCCGGACGCCGCGAGCCACGCGGTCGCGCTGGTCTTCGCCCTCAGCCTGGTCACCTTCCTGCACCTGGTGGTCGGCGAGATGGCGCCGAAGTCCTGGGCGATCACCGACGCCGAGCGCTCGGCGATGCTGCTGGCGTTGCCGTTCCGCGCCTTCGCGCGGGTCGCCCGGCCGGTGCTGTCGGTGATGAACGCCCTGGCCAACGCGATGCTGCGGCTCGTCAAGGTCAACCCGCAGGACCAGCTCGCCCAGGTGCACGGCCCCGACGAGCTGCGCATCCTGCTGGAGCAGTCCCGTGAGCACGGGCTGCTCGGCGTCGAGCAGCACCAGTTGCTGACCAGCATGCTGGAATTGCAGGGCACCACGGTGGCCCAGGTGATGGAGCCGTTCCACCAGATGGTGACGGTCCGCCGGGACGAGGACGCCGCCCGGATCGAGCAGGTCAGCCGCGACAGCGGCCGGTCGCGGCTGGCCGTGCTGGACGCGAACGGCGACGTCTGCGGCCTCGTCCACGTCCGGGAGGCGGTGCGGGCCACCACCACGGGCCGCAGGGTCACCGCCGGCGACCTGATGACCAGCGCCTTCACCCTGCCCGCCGCGGCCACGGTGACCGACGCGGTGGCGGCGATGCGGGCCCGGCAGTCCCAGCTCGCGCTCGTGCGCAACGGCGGCGGCCCGACCCGGCCGATCGGGTTCGTCGCGCTGGAGGACCTCCTGGAGGAGGTCATCGGCGAGTTCGACGACGAGACCGACCCGGTGCCGCGCGGCCGACGCATGAGGTGAGACCCGCGGGCCGCCCCGGTGAGGCGTGGGGGCGGCCCGGCGTGGTCCGGCACGTCGGGACCGTGCGGTCTTCGGCGAAGACCGCACGGACGCCCGCCAGGTCCGCGAGGCTGGAGGGACCGGGCCGGGTGGCGTCCCGGCTGGTACCGGGTGGCGCACGAGGACCGATTCGCACAGCGACGGCGCCGGCGGTATCGGGCCGGTGCTGGGTGGCGCTCGGGCCGGCACCGGGTGGCGCACGGGCCGGGGCCGGGTGGCGCACGGGCTGCGCGGGGTGACCCGCGCGCCGGGTCGCGGCGAGGCCGGTCCCAGCGGGTCCGCCGGGGCGCGGGATGCGGACGGGGGAGTGCGGGTGCGGTTGACCGGGGTGTCGCCGGAGTCCGGGTGGACCGGGCTCTCCGTCCGCACCGCCCTGGCCAACCCGAGCACCCGCCCCGGGCTGCGGCTGCCCGGGCGGGTCACGGTCATCGCCGGCTCGACCGATGTGCCGGTGCTGCACGTCCGGCTCGGCCTGGTCACCACGGCGGAGCCGGACGACCCGGAGGCGCCCCGCCGCCTGGTGCAGTTCCACCAGGCGACCGTCGCCGACGGCTTCGTGCTGCGGGCTGGGCGGGGCCGCACGATCCCGTTCGAGTTCCCGCTGTCCTGGGAGACCCCGGTGACCATCTTCGGCGGGGTGCCCCTGCTCAGCCTGCGGATGGGCCTGCGTACCGAGGTGGCGGTCGAGCCGCGGCTCGACCAGGGCGCGATGGTGCCGGTCTTCGTGCACCCGCTGCCCACCCAGGCGCACATCCTGGCCGCCCTCGACACGCTGGGCTTCAGCATGCGCCAGGCCGGCCTGGTCGACGCCCGGCTGCCGGGGGTGGAACAGACCCTGCCGCTGCACCAGCGGCTGGGATTCTGGGTGGCGCCGCTCTACGCCGGGCCGATCACCGAGCTGGAGCTGATCTTCATCGCCAACCCGGCCGGCCTGGAGGTCATCTTCTGGATGGACCGGCGGCTGGCCCTGGCCGGGATCACCCACCAGAGCATCAGTCGCTTCCGGATCTGGCACGTCGGCGCCGACCGGCGGGACTGGGTGGCGACGGTGGACGGCTGGCTGCGTGCGGCGATCAACCGGCACGCCGCGGCCGCCGCGCACGCCGACTGGTCCGCGACCATCGCGGAGTCGGCGCACGTCAGCCGCCCGCCGGACGAGCCCACCCGCCCCGGCTTCGGCCTGGGCGGCACCGCCGGCGGAGCCGGCATCGGCGGCTCCGGCGACGGCACCTGACCACCCACCCCACCCTCGCTCCCGCGATCTTGCACTTCGTGCCCCGGCATATCGGACTTACCGACCGTAACGAGGGCCGAAAGTGCAAGATCCCGGGAGGTCAGACGGGGAGGGCGGGGAGGGGAGGCGAGGGGGGAAGGGAAGGGGAGGGTAGGTCAGACGGTGGCGGTGGCGAGTTTCAGGCTGAAGCCGAGGAAGAGGGCGGCGACGCCGGTGGTGGCGCCGGCGGCGAGGCGGCGGCGCTGGCGGAACTGGGCCGCCAGGAAGGTCCCGGCGAAGATCAGCGCGGTCAGGTAGAGCGCGCTGGTGACCTGGGCGATCAGCCCGAGCAGGAGGAACGACAGCGCCGGCCACGCGTAGCCCGGGTCGACGAACTGGATGAAGAACGAGACGAAGAACAGGATCGCCTTCGGGTTGAGCAGGCTGACCACGAGCGCCTTGCGGAAGGGGCTGCGCATCGCCACCGGCTCCGCGGCGTCGATCAGCCGCGGCGTGGCCGGGTCGTTGCGGTCGCGCCAGCGCCGCCACGCGCCGCGCAGCATCGTCAACCCCACGTAGCCGAGGTACGCGGCGCCGGCGTACTTGATCACCAGGAAGAGCGGCGGGTACGCCTTGAGCAGCGACGCCACCCCGGCGGCGGAGAGGAACATCAGCACCCCGTCGCCGACGAAGACCCCGCCGGCGGCCCGGTAGCCGGCGGCCACACCGCGCTGCGCGGCGGTGGAGAGCACGAAGAGGGAGTTGGGCCCGGGCAACAGAACGATCGCCACGGTGCCCAGCACGTACGTCCAGATGTCGGTGATGCCCAGCACGCCCGACATCATCGGGCCACCGGTGCCGTCCGGCGAAGCCTTTCCCGCAGCGCGACCTGTGCGTTTGGCCACTCGTCGACGGTCATCGAATACTGCACGGTGTCCCGCCACGAGCCGTCCGGGCGGAGCTTGTGCATCCGCAGCACCCCCTCGCGGGACGCGCCGAGGCGCTCGATCGCCCGCTGGGAGCGCTCGTTGCGGATGTCGGTGTGCCAGACCACCCGCACCGCGCCCAGCTCCTCGAAGGCGCGGGTGAGCAGCAGCAGCTTCGCCTCGGTGTTGATCCCGGTACGCCACCACGGCCGGCCCAGGAAGGTGTAGCCGATCGCGACCGACCGCCGCTCCGGGTCCACCTCGTAGTAGGAGGTGGTGCCGACCACCGCGCCGGTGACGGCACAGCGCTGCACCCACGGCACCCGCTCGCCCCGGCGGTGGGCGGCCAGCGCGGTGGCGACCACCTCGGCGATGCCGGCGGGGTCGGCCGGCAGCGGGCTGCCCAGGTGCTGCCAGACCTCCGGATCGGCGGTCGCCGCGTGCAGCTCGTCGACGTGCGCGAGGTCGAGGGGTTCCAGCGCCACGTGCTCCCCGCGCAGCACTGCCGGTTCCAGCCACGGCGTGGGGGCCGGCCGCAGGTACGCCGGCACCGGCGCGGTCACCCCGGCGTCCGGCTCGGGCAGTCCGGCGGTGAGCCGCAGCGGCACCACCCCGGCCCAGTGCGGCAGGGCGAGGTCGGCCTCGTCCTCGCGTACCCCGCCGGTGCGGGAGCGGACGGAGACCTCCCGCAGCGGGAGGGCCAGCACGGCGGTCTCGGCCAGCTCCCGGCGCGACGGCGGTCGGCTGTCGGCGCTGCGCCCGGCGCCGACCTTCTCCACCAGCGCGGTGAGCACCCGCGCCTTCTCCCGCTCGTCGGTGACCAGCTGCGCGGTGCCGTGCGCGACGACCGACCGGTAGTTGGCGCTGTGGTGGAACTGGGAGCGCGCGTAGACCAGGCCGTCGAGCAGGGTCACCGCGACGCAGACCGGCAGCCCGTCGCCCCGGGCGGCGAGCAGCGGCCGGCTGCCGGTGGAGCCGTGCAGGTAGAGGGTGTCGTCGATGCGGACGTGCAGGGTGGGCAGCACCCGGGGCTCGCCGTCGACGGTGAACCCGAGCGCGCAGTGGTACGCCTCGTCGAGGACCGCGTGCGCGGCGGCGGCGTCGTAGCTCATCCGGTCCCGGGAGCGGCTGGCGGTGGTCCGGTCGGTGCGTGCGTACATGCTCCCGCCTTTGTTCTAGTACAATCTCCGATTTGTGTCAGCACGCTATCAGGTCACCGGTGCGACGGCCGTCGAGATTTCGGCCAGCATCGAGTCGGGCATCCGTTCCGCCGCCCTCGCCCCCGGCGCCGCCCTGCCGGCGGTGCGCGCGCTCGCCGCCCAGCTCGCGGTCAGCCCGGCCACCGTGGCCCGGGCCTACCAGGAGCTGCGCCAGCGGGGCCTGGTGGTCACCGCCGGCCGGCACGGCACCCGGGTCCGGCCCCGCCCGCCGGTGGCGGCCCGCCGCTCCGCGCTGCACCCGCCACCCGCCCCCGGCCTGCGCGACCTCTCCCTGGGCGAGCCCGACCCGCGGCTGCTGCCGCCGCTGGGGGCGCACCTGGCCGGGCTCGCGGCCGACGCCGGGCCGCCCGTCGGGTACTCGGCCGCCGGGGTGCTGCCCGAACTGGCCGAGACGGCCCGCGAGCGGCTGGCCGCCGACGGCGTGCCGGCGGCGGAGCTGACCCTCACCGGCGGCGCGCTGGACGGCATCGAGCGGCTGCTCGGCGCGCACCTGCGCCCCGGCGACGCGGTCGCCGTCGAGGACCCGGGCTGGGCCAACCTGCTCGACCTGGTCGCCGCGCTCGGGCTGCGGCCGATCGGGGTGCCGGTCGACGACGACGGTCCGCTCGTCGAGGGCGTCCGGGCCGCGCTCGCCGCCGGGGCCCGGGCGCTGATCGTGACCAGCCGGGCGCAGAACCCCACCGGCGCGGCGGTCTCCGCCGGGCGGGCCGAGGAGCTGCGTACGCTGCTCGCCGGCCGGTCCGACCTGCTGCTGATCGAGGACGACCACGCCGCCGAGCTGGCCCGCGTACCGCTGCACCCGCTCGCCGGGGCGACCCCGACGTGGGCCTTCGTCCGCTCGGTGAGCAAGCCGTTCGGTCCCGACCTGCGGTTGGCCGTGCTGGTGGGGGACGAGACCACGGTGGCCCGGGTGGCCGGCCGGGCCCGGGTCGGCGCCGGCTGGGTCTCCACCGTGCTGCAACGGCTGGTCCTGTCGCTGTGGCGCGACCCGGCGGTGGCCGGGCTGGTGGACCGGGCCGCCGCCAGCTACGAGCGGCGGCGCGCGGCGCTGGTCGACGCGCTCGCCGGCCACGGCCTCGCCGCCCACGGGCGCAGCGGCATCAACGTGTGGCTGCCGGTGGCGGACGAGACCAGCGCGCTGACCGCACTGCGCGACGCCGGTTGGGCGGTCGCGCCCGGCGCGCTCTACCGGATCGCCGGCCCGCCGGGGCTGCGGATCACCGTCAGCTCGCTGGACGACGGCGAGGTGGCACCGCTCGCCAACGCCGTCGCCCGCGCCGTCCGGCCCGCCGGGTCATCCGGTTTCACCGCATGACCCGCGCCCGGGCCGGCGACGTGTCGGTGTGCCGGGCGCGGGCGTGACCAGGCGCCGAGTGGGTAAGCGCGGTGCCGGAGGTGGACGACCATGGCTTCGTCGGGATCGAGGAGAGGCGTCTGGATCGCCGTCGTGGTGGCGGTGATCGTGCTCGTGATCGTGGTGATCGCGCTGGCCTCCGGCGGCGGCGACGGCGGCGGATACTGACGGCCCGGCCGCCGGTGGGACGTCGTGCGGAGGCAGGGCGGACCGGCATCGCGGCCCGAACGGGTATATAACAGTCGACATGGCCGAGCAGACCGAGACCGCGCCGGGCGCGCAGCAGTTCATCCCGCCGCAGGCCGACACCCTCGACGACCTGCGCGCCGCCGCTGCCGGCTGCCGGGGCTGCGAGCTGTACCGGGACGCGTCGCAGACCGTGTTCGGTCGCGGCGACGCCGGCGCACGGGTGGTCTTCGTCGGCGAGCAGCCCGGTGACATGGAGGACCAGAAGGGGCTGCCGTTCGTCGGCCCCGCCGGTCGGCTGCTCCGCAAGGCGGTCGACGACGCCGGGCTCGATCCCGGGCACATCTACCTCACGAACGCCGTGAAGCACTTCAGGTTCGAGCTGCGCGGCAAGCGGCGCATCCACCAGACCCCGGACCGGGTGCACGTCACCGCCTGCCGGCCCTGGCTGGTGGCCGAGTTCGCCCAGTTGCGCCCGGAGATCGTGGTGGTGCTCGGCGCGACCGCGGCCAAGGCGCTGCTCGGCCCGACGTTCCGGGTCACCCGGCAGCGCGGCGAGCTGCTGCCCTGGCCGGCGTCGGCCCAGCACCCGGAGGACTTCCAGCGGGTGCCGGTGGACGCGAAGGGCACGGTCGCCGACGCCCCGCCGGCCCGGCTGCTGGCCACCATCCACCCGTCCGCCGTGCTCCGCGCCGACGACCAGGACAAGGCGTACGAGGGGCTGGTCGCCGACCTCGCCGTGGCCGCCCGCGCCCTCGCCGGCTGAGCCGTCACCGAGCCACCCGTCGGCCCCTGGGCAGGGCGGGGGCGCGGTGCCACACTGGCGGACATGGAGCAGCATCTCTACGAGCGCGACCACGAGGACTTCCGCGAGCTGTGCCGCGAGTTCCTGGACCGGGAGGCCGTGCCCCACCACGAGCGTTGGGAGGCCGCCGGGATCGTCGACCGCGAGGTGTGGCGCCGGGCCGGGGCGGCCGGCCTGCTGGGCACGGACGTCGACCCGGAGTACGGCGGCGGCGGGCAGCGGGACTTCCGGTTCAACGCGGTGCTGGCCGAGGAGATCGTCGCCGCCGGCTGCACCGGCCTCGGCTTCGGGCTGCACAACGACGTGGTGGCGCCGTACCTGACCGAGCTGACCACGGAGGACCAGCGCAAGCGCTGGCTGCCCGGGTTCTGCTCCGGCGACCTCGTCACGGCGATCGCGATGAGCGAGCCCGGCGCCGGCTCCGACCTCGCCGGGATCCGTACGAGCGCGGTCCGCGACGGCGACAGTTGGGTGCTCAACGGCCAGAAGACCTTCATCACCAACGGGGAGATGGCCGACCTGGTGGTCGTGGTCGTCCGCACCGCTCCGGACCAGGGCGCGCACGGGGTGAGCCTGGTCGCCGTGGAGGACGGCACCCCCGGCTTCTCCCGCGGCCGACGGCTGGCGAAGGTCGGGCTGAAGGCCAACGACACCGCCGAGCTGTTCTTCGAGGACTGCCGGGTGCCGGCGGAGAACCTGATCGGCACCGAGAACCACGGCTTCTACCACCTGATGGCCAACCTGCCCCGGGAGCGGCTCAGCATCGCGGTCGCCGCGGTGGCCGCCGCCGAGCGGCTGCTCGCCGTCACCCTCGACTACGCCCGCTCCCGGCAGGCGTTCGGCCGGCCGATCGGCGCGTTCCAGCACAACCGCTTCCTCCTGGCCGAGCTGGACACCGAGGTCACCATCGCGCGCACCTTCGTCAACCACTGCGTCGCGGAGTACAACGCCGGCCGGCTCTCGGTGACCGACGCGGCCAAGGCGAAGTGGTGGACCACCGAGCTGCAGAACAAGGTCGCCGACCGCTGCGTGCAACTGCACGGCGGCTACGGCTACATGCTGGAGTACCCGGTGGCGAAGGCCTGGCTGGACGGGCGGGTGCAGACGATCTACGGCGGCACCACCGAGATCATGAAGGAGATCATCGGCCGCGGCCTGGGCCTGTAGCGCAACCGGGAGAGGGGCGCAGCCGGGGCGGCGACCGGCTGCGGGGCGTCGCGCCGGGTGCGCAAGGATGAGACGGGCACCCCGCCCCTTACCGCCGAAGGAGCCGCCGATGGCCACCGACCTCGCCGCGCCACTCGCCGCGCCCGACGTCACGCCGATCCAGCGGCGTACCCTGCGGCTGCTCTTCGTCACCCAGATCGTCGGCGGGATCGGGGTGACGGTCGGCGTCGCGGTCGGGGCGCTGCTCGCCGCGGACATCGCCGGCACCGCCGTGGCCGGGCTGGTGAGCAGCGCCGCCGTGGTGGGCGGGGCCCTGCTCGCGGTGCCGGTCACCCGGATCATGAACGGCCACGGCCGGCGACCCGGCCTGGTCGTGGCCTATCTCGCCGGCGCGGCCGGCGGCGGCCTGGTGGTGTTCGCCGCCGTCACCCGCTGGGTCCCGCTGCTCTTCCTCGGCATGCTCCTCTTCGGCGGCGGCAGCGCGGCCAACCTCCAGGCCCGCTACGCCGCGGTGGACCTGGCCGAGCCGGCGCGGCGGGGTCGCCAACTCGCCCTGATCGTCTGGGCCACCACCATCGGCGCGGTCGCCGCGCCGAACTTCGCCGCGTTCGCGGACCGCACCACCAGTGGCTGGGGGCTGCCGACGCTGGCCGGTCCGTTCGCGTTCAGCGCCGTCGCGCTGGCGCTGGCCGCCGGCGTGATCCTGGCGCTGCTGCGGCCCGACCCGCTGCTGACCGCGCGCCGGCTGGCGGCGGCCGTCGTCCCGCCGGTCACCCCGGGGCCGGCCGCCGTCGTCCCGGCCGCCCCGTCGCCGGACGCCGTTCCCGCCGTCACCCCGCCGCCGGACGCCGTCGTCGCGCCGGCACCGACCGGCCGGCGCGGCGTGGGCATGCGGGCCGCCTGGTCGGTCGTACGCGCTCGTCCGGCCGCCCGGCTCGGCATCGCCGCGGTGGCGGTCGGGCACCTGGTCATGGTCGCGGTGATGGTGATGACCCCGGTGCGCCTGCACGAGTGGCACGCCGACGCCGACGTGCTGCGGGTGGTCGGTCTCGTGCTGAGTCTGCACATCGCCGGCATGTACGCCCTCGCCCCGGTGGCCGGCTGGCTCACGGACCGGCTCGGCCGCCGGGCGGTGATCCTCGGCGGCGTCGGGCTGCTGCTCGTGGCGTGCGCGGTCGCCGGCACCGCCGGGCACCACACGGCCCGGCTCTCGATCGGGCTGTTCCTGCTCGGCCTGGGCTGGTCGGGGACCATGGTGGCCGGCTCCACCCTGCTGTCGGAGTCGGTGCCGGTGGGGATCCGGCCGAGCGTCCAGGGGCTCTCCGACCTGACCATGGGGCTGGCCGGCGCCGCCGCCGGGGCGGTCAGCGGGTTTGTCATGGAGGTGGCGGGTTATCCGGTGCTCGCCCTGCTCGCGGCGGTCGCGGCGGTGCCCCTGGTGGCGCTAGCGTTGCGTCCGGTGCCGGCGGGCGCACCGGACGAGGAGGGCTGATCACGTGCGGCTGACCGACTTCTGGTCGCGGTTGGAGGAGGCGTTCGGCCCTGCCTACGCGGCCAGCATCGCCCGCGACCAGGTGCTTTCCCAACTCGGCGGCCGGACCGTCGAGCAGGCGCTGGCATCGGGTGAGCAGGCGCACGTCGTGTGGCGGGCGGTCTGCGCCGCCTACCCCGACCGGGTGCCCGCGCGACTACGCTGAGCAGCCGTTTCGTCGCTTCCGCGTGTCGCTTGCCGACTCGTACACCTGTTCGGCTATTGTCCACAGCGGGGTGCTCGTCCACAGCTCACGGCCCGTCGGCTGGTTTTCTGTCGGACCCAGCGCCTAGCGTGTCCGCGTGACGCGAAGCTCAGGAAAGACGCCGGCGAAGGCAGGGGTGGCAACGATGGCAGCAGGGCCTGACCGGGAGAAGGCACTCGACCTTGCTCTCGCTCAGATCGACAAGCAGTTCGGCAAGGGCTCGGTGATGCGGCTCGGGGAGCGGCCGGTCATCCAGACCGCGGTCATCCCCACCGGGTCGATCGCCCTCGACGTGGCGCTCGGCGTGGGCGGCCTGCCCCGCGGCCGGGTCGTCGAGATCTACGGTCCGGAGTCCAGCGGTAAGACCACGGTCGCGCTGCACGCCGTGGCCAACGCCCAGCGGGCCGGCGGCATCGCCGCCTTCGTCGACGCCGAGCACGCGCTCGACCCGGAATACGCGAAGGCCCTCGGCGTCGACACCGACGCCCTGCTGGTCTCCCAGCCCGACACCGGTGAGCAGGCGCTGGAGATCGCGGACATGCTGGTCCGGTCCGGCGCGCTCGACATCATCGTGATCGACTCGGTGGCCGCGCTGGTGCCGCGCGCCGAGATCGAGGGCGAGATGGGCGACAGCCACGTGGGTCTGCAGGCCCGGCTGATGAGCCAGGCGCTGCGGAAGATCACGGGTGTGCTCAACAACACCGGCACCACCGCGATCTTCATCAACCAGCTCCGCGAGAAGATCGGCGTGATGTTCGGCAGCCCCGAGACCACCACGGGCGGCCGGGCGTTGAAGTTCTACGCCTCGGTCCGGCTCGACGTGCGCCGCATCGAGAGCCTCAAGGACGGCACCGACGTGGTCGGTAACCGCACCCGGGTCAAGGTCGTGAAGAACAAGGTCGCCGCGCCGTTCAAGCAGGCCGAGTTCGACATCATGTACGGCAAGGGCATCTCCCGCGAGGGCTCGCTGATCGACGTCGGCGTCGAGCAGGCGATCATCCGCAAGTCCGGCGCCTGGTACACCTACGACGGCGACCAGCTCGGCCAGGGCAAGGAGAAGGCCCGCGAGTTCCTCCGGGAGAACCCGGACGTGGCCGCCGAGATCGAGAAGAAGATCCTGGAGAAGCTCGGCGTCGGGGTCGGCGCGGGCGACGCCGCCGGTGGCCCGGAGCTGCCGCCGGTCGACTTCTGACCGGTCAGTGACCCGTGGCAGGACGACGCGCCCGCACGGGGCGGGGCTGGGATGCCAGTCCGCCCCGCGCGGGTGACGGCACCACGACGCCCCGACCCCGCCGGGGTCGCCGCGGCCGTGCCGAGGAGACCGACTCCGAGGCGCCCCCCGCCCCGCCGCCCGACGAGGCGGAGTTGGCGCGGGAGATCTGCCTGCGCCAGCTCGCCGTCCGGCCGCGCACCCGGGCAGAGCTGGCCGGGGCGCTGGCGAAGCGGGGGATCTCCGAGGAGGTCTCCGCGGCGGTGCTCGACCGCTACGACGAGGTCGGCATCATCGACGACGCCGCCTTCGCGCGAGCCTGGGTGTCCAGCCGGCACGCCGGCCGGGGCCTGGCCCGCCGGGCGCTCGCCAACGAGCTGCGTCAGCGCGGCGTCGACGGCGAGGTCGCCAGCGAGGCCCTCGGCGAGCTGGACGAGGAGACCGAGGCCGAGACCGCCCGCGCACTGGTGGAGCGGAAGCTGCGGTCCGCCCGTGGCGAGCCGGACGCGGTCTTCCGGCGGCTGGTGGCGATGCTGGCCCGCAAGGGCTACCCGCCCGGCGTGGCGATCCGGGCGGTGAAGGACGCGCTCGCCGCGCAGAGCGCCGAGGCGGCCGAGTTCGCCGAGCAGATCGACGCCGACGCGCTCGCCGACGCCGAGGGCGAGCTCGACCGCGACAGCCGCTCCGTCGACTGAACAGCCGCTCCGCCGACTGAGCGGAGCGGCGGCCGGAGGGAGGGTCCGTGCTCAAGGCGTGCCTCAACGGCGCCCGTGGGCGCGACGAGCATCCGTCGGTGCCGGTCACCCCGGCCGACCTGGCCGCCGACGCGGCCCGCTGCGCCGGGCTCGGTGCCGGGGCGGTGCACGTGCACCCCCGGGGCGCCGACGGCCGGGAGTCCCTGCACCCGTCGGTGATCGCCGCCGCGCTGGACGCGATCCGGGCGGCCAGCCCGGGCCTGCCGGTCGGGGTGAGCACCGGGGCCTGGATCTTGCCGGACCCGGCCGCTCGGGTGGCCGCCGTCCGGGCCTGGGCGGTGCTGCCGGATTTCGCCTCGGTCAACGCGCACGAGCCGGGCGCCGAGGCTGTCGCGGCGGCGCTGCACGAGCGGGGCGTCGTGGTGGAGGCGGGGCTCTGGACGGTCGACGCGGTCGAGGCGTACAGGGGCTGGCGGGTGCCGGCGGGGCGCGTCCTCGTCGAGTGCATGGCCGAGGAACCGGCGGTGGCGCTGGCCGACGCGACGGCCATGCTCGCCGCGCTGCCGTACCCGGCCGCCGGGCCGCCGCCGGTGCTGCTGCACGCCGAGGGCCCGGCGACGTGGCCGATCCTCGCCGAGGCGGTCCGCCGGGGCCTGCACAGCCGCATCGGCCTGGAGGACACGCTGCGGCTGCCCGACGGGGCGGTCGCGCCCGGCAACGCCGACCTGGTGATGGCGGCGGTGGCCGCCGGCGCCCGCTGACTCCGTCCCACAACGGATGGGGCGGCCTGCTGGCTCCGCCCCCACAACGGCGGGTCGGACTGCTGGCTCTGTCCGCGCGGCAGACCGGGTCGGCCCGCGACGAAGCCGCGTTCCCCGCACGACTCCGGACGCCGGCGCCGTGGCACCACCGGTCCACCCCGATGCCGGCCCGGACCAGCTCGGTCGTCGGGTTGAGCCGGGGCGGGCGGTCCGGCCTGAGCAGGGCCGATGGGTTGCGAGGCCCCGCTGGCTGCCCGGGTTGTCCGCTGGTGTCCGTCGTGCAGTGAGCGCACGGTGACGCGACAACTTCTCTCCGTTCGGGGGGTTTGATCATGACTTCTTGACCAGACGGCCCCGGGAGACCTAGCCTCGCCATACAGGCTCACATTGCCCGACCAGCGCAGGCTAAGCGCACAACATAGATCTCGTAACGGAACAGCATCACTTTGGCCGACTCGTCGGCCACTGGCGGCAGCTTCGGACAGGCCGGTCCGGGGCTGGCGCGACAACTGCACCCGGCCGCCGGCGATGCCTCGCGCGGGCACCGCCGACGGAACCTACCCACGGCCAGTCGCTCCGGTCGGGCGTCCACAGCCGCAGGGTGCGTGCCCACCGGCACCGTCGCTGCGGTCCCGACGTTCAGGGGAGGCGGCCATGGCGAGGCGGCGCAGGTCCACCGGGGTGCCGACATGAGCGGGCTGAACGTCGGGCCGGGCCCGCACCGATCGCGGGCCGGCCGGGGCGCGGCCGACCGCGTGACGGCCGTGCGGAACGGGGCGCCGGCATGAGCGGCTTCGACGTCGTGATCCTCGCGGTGGTGCTGGTCCTGACCGTGGTCGTGCTGGGGGCGGTGCTGCTGGGCGTACGGACGCTGCGCCGGCTCGGCGCGGCGCCGGCGCCCGAGGATCCCGCCTTCATCGCCGAGAAGGACCGGCAGGAACAGTCCCTGGCCGCGCTGCGCAGCGCCGCCGACGAGGCCAACAGCACGATCGACGTGGCGAAGTCCGCCGCCGCGGCGGCCCGGGCCGAGGCGGCTGCCGCGAAGGCCGAGGCGAAGGCGGCCCGCGCCGAGGCGCGTCGGGTGCTCGACGACGCCCGGGCGGAGGCAGACACCATCCTGGAGCGGGCCCACAAGCAGGCCGAGGCGGACGCGGAGCAGCTACGGAGCACAGCCCGGCGCAGCGGCGAACGCGAGGTCGCGGTGCTCGCCGCCACCACCCGGGAGCAGGCCGCCGAGGTGGAGCGGCGGGCGACCCGGATGGACGAGCGCGAGCGGCTGCACACCGAGGAGGTGGAGCGGCTCGCCGAGCGGGAGCGTCAGCTCACGGCCGCCAGCGCGGCCCTGGCCGCCCGCGGCGCCGCGCTCGACCAGCGGGAGGCGGAACTGGCCGAGGCGGAGGAGCAGCGGCGCCGGGAGTTGGAGCGGGTCGCCGGGCTCACCGCCGACACGGCCCGGGCGGAGCTGATCGAGGCGATCGAGGGCCAGGCCAAGCGGGAGGCCGCGCTGCTGGTCCGGGACATCGAATCCGACGCGCGCAACACCGCCGAGCAGCGCGCCCGGCACATCGTCGTCGACGCGATCCAGCGGGTCGCCAGCGAGCAGACCGCGGAGAGCGTGGTCAGCGTCCTGCACCTGCCCGGCGACGAGATGAAGGGACGGATCATCGGCCGGGAGGGCCGCAACATCCGCGCCTTCGAGTCGGTCACCGGCGTCAACCTGATCATCGACGACACCCCCGAGGCGGTGCTGCTTTCCTGCTTCGACCCGGTGCGCCGGGAGGTCGGCCGGCTCACCCTGGAGAAGCTGGTCCTGGACGGGCGGATCCACCCGCACCGGATCGAGGAGGTCTACGACCTGGCCCGGCACGAGGTGGAGGAGCTGTGCCAGCGGGCCGCCGAGGACGCCCTGGTCGAGGTCGGCATCACCGAGATCCACCCGGAGCTGGTCACCCTGCTCGGCCGGCTGCGCTACCGGACGTCGTACGGGCAGAACGTGCTCAAGCACCTCGTGGAGACCGCGCACATCGCCGGGATCATGGCGGCCGAGCTGCGGCTCGACGTGCCGACCATCAAGCGCTCGGCGTTTCTGCACGACATCGGCAAGGCGCTGACCCACGAGGTGGAGGGCAGCCACGCCATCATCGGCGCGGATCTCGCCCGCAAGTACGGCGAGAGCGAGGACGTCGTCCACGCCATCGAGGCGCACCACAACGAGGTGCCGCCGCAGACCATCGAGGCCGTCCTCACCCAGGCGTCCGACGCCTGCTCCGGCGGGCGGCCCGGGGCACGGCGGGAGAGCCTGGAGGCGTACGTCAAGCGGCTTGAGCGGATCGAGGAGATCGCGGCCGGCAAGCTCGGCGTGGAGAAGGTCTTCGCCATGCAGGCCGGCCGCGAGGTCCGGGTGATGGTCAAGCCGGACGACGTGGACGACATCGGCGCCGCCGTGCTGGCCCGGGACGTGGCGAAGCAGATCGAGGAGGAGCTGACCTACCCGGGTCAGATCCGGGTGACCGTGGTCCGCGAGTCCCGGGTCACCGAGATCGCCCGCTGACGTTGCGTCGGGCCGGCACCGAGGCTGCCCGCTCCGGCGCGACGTGAGGGGTGCCGGCGGCGAGGCACGGACACCCAGGGCGGACGGGCGTCGACGGGTCTGCTGGTCGTCCACGGCGCAACGCGAAGGGCCGGCCCGATCACCGGGCCGGCCCTTCGTCGTCGGGCGGGATCAGACGCCCTGGCCGCTGCTCTCCGCCTGCGCGGTGAGCGCCGCCGGGGGCGGGTTCTGGGCCGGGGTGCCGGCGGTCTTGCGGCCCCGGGAGAGCCGCCGCTGGACGTACTGGGCCAGCTTCGACAGCGAGTAGTTCACCAGGATGAACATCACCGCGATCACGACGTAGACCTGGATCGGGTTGTCCAGCACACCGATGAGCTGCTTGCCGATGTTCAGGGTCTCCTCGTAGCTGATGATGAAGCCCAGCGAGGTGTCCTTGAGCACCACGACGAGCTGGCTGATCAGCGCCGGCAGCATGATCCGGAAGGCCTGCGGCAGCAGGATCATCCGGGTGGTCTGCAGCGGGGAGAGGCCGATCGCGGCCGCCGCCTCGGCCTGCCCGCCGGGCAGGCCCTCCATGCCGGAGCGGAGGATCTCGGCGATGACCACCGAGTTGTAGATGGTCAGGCCGATGACCAGGTACCACAGCGTCTCGAACGAGACGCCGAACTCGGGGAAGCCGCGCGCCACGAAGAAGATCGTGATGACCACGGGCAGGCCCCGGAACACCTCGACGCAGACCCGGGTGACCGCCGACAGCAGCACGCTCAGCCCGCGCAGCAGGTAGGCCAGCGGCGTGGCGACCCCGGTGAACCGGCGGTGGGTCAGGCTCTTGAGCTGGATCCGCAGCACCGCGAGCAGGGTGCCGACCACCAGCGAGGCGACGATCGCCAGGGCGGCGGCGGTCAGCGTGTTCTTGAAGCCGAGGCCGATCCGCTCCCACACCTGCGAGAAGTTCTCGTTGGAGGGGTCGAGCAGGGGCCCCCAGAGCTCCATCGAGAACTGGCCCTTGGCGTCCAGCGGCTTGTAGATCAGGAAGTACGCGCCCGCGAGCAGCAGCACGGTCGCCACCAGGCTGCTGACGAGGGTGATCCGGCGCTGCCGGGGGCCGGGGACGTCGTAGAGGACGGTCTGCTGGCTCATCGGGCCACCGCCTGCCGCTTCTCGATCCGGTCGAGGAGCGCGCCGAGGGGGACGGTCATGATCAGGTATCCGATCGAGATGCCGATGGCGACGGGGACGAAGGCGTAGCCCTCGGCCGAGGTGAGCTGGTCGGCGGTCTGCGAGAGGTCACCGACCACGCCAAAGAAGCCGATCAGGGCCGAGTTCTTGATCATCGCGATGATCACCGAACCGAGGGGCACCACCGAGGCCTTCCAGGACTGCGGCAGCACCACGTACCGCAGGTTCTGGCCGAAGGTGAGGCCGAGCGACCGGGCGGCCTCCGCCTGGCCGGCGGGAACGGCGTTCACGCCGGACCGCAGCGCCTCGCAGACGAACGCGGCGGTGTAGAGCACCAGCGCGATCAGCGCGAAGCGGAAGTACGGCAGATCCGTGTCGAGCCGGCTGAACACCGCGTCCAGGCCGGGGATGCGCAGGAAGTCCGCGTTGGAGCCGAGCGCCGGCAGGCCGAACGCGGCGAAGAACATCACCACGGTCAGCGGCATGTTCCGGAAGATGTTGACGTACGCGGTGCCGACCGCCCGCAGCGGCGGCACCGGGGAGATCCGCAGTACCGCCACGACGGCGCCCAGGATCAGGGCACCGATCGCGGCGAGTACGCAGATCTGGAGGGTGAGCCAGAAACCACCCGCGAAGACGTCGAACTTGTCGATGAGCACACTCACGGGTCGGTCTTCCTCCCCACCCTCCAGATCGAAGGAATTAGATCAGTAGCGGTCGACGGTCGGGGCGGAGCCCAGCTGGGCGCCGAACTTGCCGGCGGTGCCGTCCCAGGCCTTCTGCCAGCTACCGTCGGCGAACGCCTTCTCCAGCGTGTCGTTGATGAAGTTGCGGAAGTCGGTGTCCTCCTTCTTCACCCCGATGCCGTACGGCTCCTTGGTGAAGTTGTCGCCGGCCAGCTTGAAGGACGCCTCGTCCTTGGCGATGTAGCCGAGCAGGATCACGTTGTCCGTGGTGACGGCGTCGACCTGGCCGCCCTTGAGGGCGTCGCGGCACTTGTCGTAGGTGTCGAACAGCACCAGCTGGGTGGCGACGTCCTTGACGTGCTTCTTGATCTCCTCGGCCGGGGTGGAGCCGGTGACCGAGCAGACCTTCTTGGCGCCGTCCTTGAAGGAGTCCGGCCCGGTGATCGTGGCGTCGTCCTTCTTCACCATGATGTTCTGGCCGGCCTCGTAGTACGGCCCGGCGAACGCGATGCGCTCCTTGCGCTTGGGATTGATCGTGTAGGTCGCGGCGACCAGGTCGACCGTGCCGTTCACGATGACGTCCTCGCGGACCTTCGAGGGGGCCTCGACCCACTCGATCTTGTCCTCGGGGATGCCGAGCTCCTTGACGATGATCTTCGCGACCTCGACGTCGAAGCCCTCCGGCTTGCCCGACAGGCCCTTCTGGCCGAAGCCGGGCTGGTCGAACTTCGTGCCGATCTTGATGGACTGGGCCTTGTTCAGGCGCTCCATGGTGCTGCCGGCGGCGAAGGACTTGCTGCCGGCGCCGGTGCCCTCCTCGGCGTCGTCGCCACCGCAGGCGGTCATGCCGAGCGCCAGGGTGGCGGCCGCGGCGAGCGCCGCTACGCGCGTGATACGCATACTCATCTCCTTCTTCGACGGAACCGCCGGGGGACGGCGCGCTCCAGGTACGGACGCCTAGTGCGTGAGGATCTTGGAGAGGAAGTCCTTGGCCCGCTCGCTGCGCGGGTTGGCGAAGAACTCGGCGGGCGGGGCGTCCTCGACCAGCTGCCCGTCGGCCATGAAGATGACGCGGTTCGCCGCGTGCCGGGCGAAGCCCATCTCGTGGGTGACCACGACCATCGTCATGCCCTCGCGGGCCAGCGACGTCATCACGTCCAGCACCTCGCCGACCATCTCCGGGTCGAGCGCGCTGGTCGGCTCGTCGAAGAGCATCGCCTTGGGCTGCATGGCCAGCGCCCGCGCGATCGCGACGCGCTGCTGCTGGCCGCCGGAGAGCTGGGCGGGGAACTTGTCAGCCTGGTTGGCGATGCCGACCCGGTCCAGCAGGGCCAGGCCGCGCTCGCGGGCCGCCGCCGGCTTCTCCTTGCGGACCTTGACCGGCCCGAGGGTGACGTTCTCGAGGATCGTCTTGTGCGCGAAGAGGTTGAACGACTGGAACACCATGCCGACCTCGCTGCGCAGCTTCGCCAGCGCCTTGCCCTCGGCCGGCAGCGGCTGCCCGTCGAAGGTGATCGTGCCGGAGGTGATCGGCTCGAGTCGGTTGATGGTGCGGCAGAGCGTCGACTTGCCGGAGCCGGACGGCCCGATGACCACGACCACCTCGCCGCGCCCGACCGACAGCGAGACGTCGTCCAGCACGTGCAGCGGCCCGAACCACTTGTTGACCGATTCCAGCACGATGAGCGGTTCGCCCGTCGCCACGTCGTCCACCGTCCCTGTCGTCGCGCACGCGGGGTCCGTTGACCCCCGGTTGGGCAACTGTAGGCGGGGGGATGTGGCGGAACGCAAGTCAGTTGGTCACGGAGCGGTAACACCATTTCCGCTCGGGCCCGGGAGTCGGATTTTGACTCCGAAACCGGTCCGCCCGGTGGCGGCGTCGGGAGATGCGGAAGATCATGTGGGGATGACGGAACGGGTGCGGTTGACCGAGTACGCCCGCGGCGGCGGCTGCGCCTGCAAGATCCCGCCGGGCGAGCTGGAGGCCATGGTCGCCGGCCTCGGCCCGGCCACCGGTGCCGCGGACCTGCTCGTCGGCCTGGACCACGGCGACGACGCCGCGGTGGTCCGGCTCGACGAACGGACCGGCCTGGTCACCACCGCCGACTTCTTCACCCCCGTCGTCGACGACGCGTACGACTGGGGGCGGATCGCCGCGACCAACGCGCTCTCCGACGTGTACGCGATGGGTGGCACCCCGCTCGTCGCGCTCAACCTGCTCTGCTGGCCGCGCGACGTGCTGCCGCTGGAGCTGGCCCGGGAGGTGCTGCGCGGCGGGCAGGACGTGGCCCGGGACGCGGGATGCCACCTCGCCGGCGGGCACAGCGTCGACGACGAGGGCCCCAAGTACGGGCTGGCCGTCACCGGGGTGGTCCGGCCCGAGGAGCTGATCACCCTGGACGCGGGCCGGTCGGGGCTGCCGCTGTCGCTGACCAAGCCGCTGGGCGTCGGGGTGCTCAACACCCGGCACAAGGCCACCGGCGAGAGCTTCCCCGAGGCGGTTGCCGCCATGACCACCCTCAACCGGGACGCCGCGCGGGCCGCCGTGGCGGCCGGTGTGCGCTGCGGCACCGACGTGACCGGCTTCGGTCTGCTCGGGCACGCGTCCAAGCTGGCCCGGGCGAGCCGGCTGACGGTGGCGATCGACGCGGCCCGGGTGCCCTACCTGGCCGGCGCCCGCGAGGCGGTGCGCGACGGGTTCGTCAGCGGCGGCAGCCGCCGCAACCTGGAGTGGGTCGCCGGGTGGACGGACTTCGGCGGGATCGCCGTGGACGAACGGCTGCTGCTGGCCGACGCGCAGACGTCGGGCGGCCTGCTGGTCGCCGGCGAGCTGCCGGGCGCCACCGTGGTCGGCGAGCTGCTGCCCCCCGGCGAGCACCGGGTCTTCGTGCGCTGACCGACCCGGTCGAAACGGGCCCAATACGGAGCGGGGAAGTTCCGGACGGGGCACCGTACCCGATAAACTGTCATCTTTCGGCCACTCGGAGCGATCGTGCCCGAGGAAATTTTGCCCGGAATGGTCACAGACCGGTAACTTGCCCCCGGCTGAGGTCATATGCCCCCCACCATCGTCAGTAAGGCCCGATCCGGAGGCCGGTGGGACGAGCACAGCGAGGAGGCGGCATGACCGAGCTGTGGAACTGGAGAATCGACCAGGTGCGGCCGGTGGAGGTCTACCCGGCACTGGCCGAGGCACTCGGCCGGGTGGTGATGCCCCTGGCGGCGGCCGACCCGGCCCGGCTGCCGACGTACGCGGTGATCTGCGACGTCTGGCAGGCGCCGGGGGAGTTCGCCACGATCGTGGACTGCTACGGCGTGCCCGACGGGCTTCCCGAGCACGCCAGCATCGCCGCGCTGGCGCGGCTGCTGGACCGTAACTGCCTGCTGCGCGACGACACCCTCGACGCCGGCCGGCACCTGCTCGTGGCCCCCGACGGCACGATCCGGCCGGTGCACTTCGACGTCCGCGAGACCGACGACGGCGAGGTGCTCGGCAACCAGCGGCTCTGCACCGAGGCCGATCCCCGCTGCCGCGGCTGGTCGCAGTGCCACCGCTCGCGCTGGGCCCCCGACTCGGTGTTGCCCGCGCTCGCCGCCGCCTGAGGCCAGCCGCGCCGGCACGCGGAGCAGCTCCCCGCGCCGGCCCGGCGGGCGGCGAGGTCAGCTCGCCGGGCCGGCGGAGCGGCCGCCGCGTACCTCCAACTCGCTCAGCAGGGTGGCGGTGGCCGCGGCGACCGCGGCGACCGCCGCGTCGAAGGCCGCGGCGTTGTGCGCGGCGGGCTTGCGGAAGCCCGAGATCTTCCGGACGTACTGCAGGGCGGCGGCCTCGACGTCGGCCGGGCTCACCTCGGCGACGTACGGCTCACGAAGGGTCTTGATGCTCCGGCACACGGCTCCTCCTCGTTCGGTTCGGGATTCTCGCCCGGATACGCTGTCCGGGTCATGACTACCGCAGCGGCGAGCAGCCCGCGCACCTACCAGGTGCGCACGTACGGCTGCCAGATGAACGTGCACGACTCCGAGCGCATCTCCGGGCTGCTGGAGCAGGCGGGCTACGTGCGCGCCGCGGAGGCCGACGACAACCCGGACGTGGTGGTGTTCAACACCTGCGCGGTCCGGGAGAACGCCGACAACCGGCTCTACGGCAACCTCGGTCACCTGCGCCCCGTCAAGGACAGGCACCCGGGGATGCAGATCGCCGTCGGCGGCTGCCTCGCCCAGAAGGACCGCGGCGAGATCGTCCGCAAGGCGCCCTGGGTGGACGTGGTCTTCGGCACGCACAACATCGGGTCGCTGCCGGTGCTGCTGGAGCGGGCCCGGCACAACGCCGCCGCCGAGGTGGAGATCCTCGAGTCCCTCGACGTCTTCCCCTCGACGCTGCCCACCCGGCGCGAGTCCACGTACGCCGGCTGGGTGTCGATCTCCGTCGGCTGCAACAACACCTGCACGTTCTGCATCGTGCCCTCCCTGCGCGGCAAGGAGAAGGACCGCCGCCCCGGAGACATCCTCTCCGAGGTGCGCGCCCTGGTCGACGAGGGCGTGCTGGAGGTGACCCTGCTCGGGCAGAACGTCAACTCCTACGGCGTGGAGTTCGGCGACCGGCTCGCCTTCGGCAAGTTGTTGCGCGCCTGCGGCGACGTCGACGGCCTGGAGCGGGTCCGGTTCACCAGCCCGCACCCGAAGGACTTCACCGACGACGTGATCGCCGCGATGGCCGAGACGCCGAACGTCTGCCACTCGCTGCACATGCCGCTCCAGTCCGGCTCGGACGACGTGCTGCGCGCCATGCGCCGCTCGTACCGGGCCGAGCGCTACCTCGGCATCATCGACAAGGTCCGGGCGGCGATGCCGGACGCGGCGATCACCACGGACATCATCGTCGGCTTCCCCGGCGAGACCGACGCCGACTTCGAGCGCACCCTCGACGTGGTCCGCGAGGCCCGGTTCTCCTCCGCGTTCACCTTCCAGTACTCGAAGCGCCCCGGCACGCCCGCCGCCACGATGGAGGGCCAGCTCCCCAAGCAGGTCGTCCAGGAGCGCTACGAGCGGCTGATCGCCTGCGTGGAGGAGATCACCTGGGCGGAGAACAAGCGGCTCGTGGGGGAGACCGTCGAGGTGCTGGTCGCCGTCGGCGAGGGGCGCAAGGACGAGCGCACCGGCCGGATGTCCGGCCGCGCCCGCGACGGCCGCCTCGTCCACTTCGACGCGGGTTCCCTCGCCGGGCAGATCCGCCCCGGCGACATCGTGCACACCACCGTCACGTACGCGGCCCCGCACCACCTCAACGCCGACGGCGAGCCGCTGTCGCACCGGCGCACCCGGGCCGGCGACGCGGCCGAGGCGGGGCGCTCCCCGCGTACGCCCGGGGTGCTGCTCGGGCTGCCCACGATCGGCGCGCCGGCCGCGACGCCCGCGCCGACGACGGGCTGCGCCGCCCACTGACCCACGACGGGCCGGCCGATCCCACCGGCCCGGACACGCGAAAGCCCCCGGTCCGCGCGGACCGGGGGCTTTCGCGTGGCTCAGCTCAGCCGGCCTGCTCGGCGAGCTGGAGGAACTGCCGCTTCGAGGCGAGCGCCTGCTCGGCCTCCTTGATCCGCCGGGCGTCCCCGGCCGCCTGGGCCCGGGCCAGCCGCTCCTCGGCCTCGGCGACCTGCGTCCGCATCTGGGCCAGCAGCGGGTTGTCCTCCTTGGTGGTGCGCCGCCACGCGGAGTCCATCACCTCGCGGACCTTGTCGTCGACCGCCCGCAGCCGGCGCTCCAGCCCGGCCGCCGCCTCGCGGGGCACCCGGCCGGCCTCGTGCCACTGCGCCTGGATCTCCCGCAGCTTGGCCTGCGCGCCCTTCGGGTCGCCGTCGACGTCCAGCGCCTCGGCCTCGGCGAGCAGCGCCTGCTTGCGCTCCAGGTTGGCCCGCTGCTCGCTGTCGCGGGCCGAGAAGACCTCGCTGCGCCGGGTGAAGAACTCGTCCTGCGCGGCCCGGAACCTCTCCCAGAGCTTCTGCTCCGCCTCCTTGGAGGCGCGCGGGGCGGCCTTCCACTGGTTCATCAGGTCCTTGAGCTGGTTGGCGGTCGCCGCCCAGTCCGTGGAGTCCTTCAGCTTCTCGGCCTCGGCGACCAGCTCCTCCTTGACCGACTGCGCCTGCTTGCGCTGCGAGTCCAGCGAGGCGAAGTGGGCGCCCCGGCGGCGGGTGAAGCCGTCCCGGGCCGCGGCGAACCGCTTCCACAGCTCACCGTCGGTCTTCTTGTCGACCCCGCGGATGGTCTTCCACTCCTCGAGGATCTCCTTGAGCCGGTCGCCGGCGGTCTTCCAGCCGGTCGACTCGGCGGCCAGCTTCTCCGCCTCCTCCACCAGCGCCTGCTTGCGGGCGAGTGCCTCGCCCCGGGCGGCTTCCCGGGCCGCCTTGGCCTCGCCGGCCTTCTCCTCGGCGACGATGGCGAGCCGGTCCAGTCGCGCGGCCAACGCGTCGATGTCGCCGACGACGTGCGCCTCGGCGAGCGAGGCGCGGATCCGGCGGATCGTGGTCAGCGAGTGGCCGGCGTCCGCCGCACCCGAGTTGAGCCGCGCCTCCGTCAGGTTGACCTCGGTCACCAGGTCGTCGAAGCGGCGGGCGAAGTGGGCAAGCCCCTCCTCGGGCGCTCCCGCCTGCCAGGATCCGACCACCCGCTCGCCGTCGGCGGTCTTGACGTACACGGTGCCGTCCGCGTCCACCCGTCCGAAGGCCGTCCAGTCGCTCATGTGCCCATCCTCGTTCTCCCGGCGTCGGGGACCGGTCCCACGATCGCCGCCACGGCGCAGCAAAGTTACTCCCGGCATTGTCACAGGTCCGCCCCCGTCCGCGTCGAGCGCCTATCGCCGACCGTGACCATACGGTGTCCTAGCCCCCGAATGACCGGATCGGCGCGGGGACGCACCGGGGGGTCCCGCTACGGTGAACGGGTGCCCCTGGTCGCCGCCGCCGTCTGCCCGCATCCGCCCCTGCTCGTGCCCGAGGTGGCCGGTGCCGCCGCCGCTGAGCTGGACGAACTCCGTACGGCCTGCGACGCGGCCGTCGGCCGGCTGCTCACCGCCTCGCCCGACCAGATCGTGCTGGTCGGCACCGGGCCGGAGACCGTCCGCTTCGGGGCCGCCGACTACGGCTCCCTGCGCGCCTACGGCGTCGACCGCCACGTCCGGCTGTGGAAGACCAACTGCGGCGGCGGGGAGCGGCTGCCGCTGAGCCTGACCGTCGGCGCGTGGCTGCTCGCCAGGGCGGGGACCGACCTGCCCCGGTTCGCCTCGTCGGTCGCCGCCGACGCCACCCCGGGCGAGTGCGCCGCGCTCGGGGCGGAGCTGGTGCGCCGCGCCGAGGGCCGGGTCGCGCTGCTGGTGACGGGGGACGGGTCCGCCTGCCGGGGCGAGAAGGCGCCCGGCTACGACGACCCGCGCGCGCAGGCGTACGACGAGGGGGTCGCCCGGGCCCTGGCCGACGCGGACGCCGACGCCCTGCACGGCCTGGACCCGGTGCTGTCGGCCGAGCTGAAGGTCGCCGGTCGGGCGGCCTGGCAGGTGCTCGCCGGTGCGGCGGGCGCGGCGGGCGGACGCTGGCACGGTGAGCTGACCTACGACGCGGCGCCCTACGGCGTGGCCTACTTCGTGGCCACCTGGGAGCAGGCGTGACCGGGCCGGCCGACGCGGGCGGCGGCCACCCGCCGGTCGGGACGGTGGTCGCGGTGGTCGGGCCGACGGCGGCCGGGAAGTCCGCACTGAGCATCGCGCTCGCGCACGCCCTCGACGGCGAGGTGGTCAACGCCGACTCGATGCAGCTCTACCGGGGCATGGACATCGGCACCGCGAAGCTCACCCCGGCCGAGCGCGAGGGGGTGCCGCACCACCTGCTGGACATCTGGGACGTCACCGAGCCGGCGAGCGTGGCGGAATACCAGCGGCTCGCCCGCGCGGCGGTCGACGACATCCTGGCCCGGGGCCGGGTGCCGCTGCTGGTCGGCGGCTCCGGCCTCTACGTGCGGGCGGTGCTGGAGCGGTTCGAGTTCCCCGGCACCGACCCGGCGGCCCGCGAGCGGCTCGAACGGGAGCTGGCCGAGACCGGCCCGGCCCCGCTGTACGCCCGGCTGCGGGAGGTCGACCCGGCCGCCGCGGCGGGGATCCTGCCCACCAACGGCCGGCGGATCGTCCGGGCGTTGGAGGTCATCGAGCTGACCGGGGCGCCGTTCACCGCGTCGCTGCCCGGCCCGACGCCGTACTACCCGTCCGTGCAGCTCGGGGTGGACCTGGACACGGCGCTGCTGGACGAGCGGATCGCGCTGCGGGTGGACCGGATGTGGGCCGACGGCCTGGTCGCCGAGACCCGCGGGCTGGTCGGCCGCGGCCTGCCGCAGGGGCGGACGGCCAGCCGGGCGCTCGGGTACCAGCAGGTGCTGCGCTTCCTGGCCGGGGAGATCACCGAGGGCGAGGCGCACGACGAGACGGTCCGGGCCACCCGGCGGTTCGTCCGCCGGCAGCGCTCCTGGTTCCGCCGTGACCAGCGGATCCACTGGCTGGACTCGGCCGCGCCGGACCTGATCCCGGCCGCCCTGCGCCTGCTGCCGGCCGCTGCGCGATGATGGGGGCGTGGAGTTCACAAAGGGCCACGGCACCGGCAACGACTTCGTCATCCTGCCCGACCCGGACGGGGCGCTCGACCTGACGCCCGGGCTGGTCGCCGCGATCTGCGACCGGCGGCGCGGCCTCGGCGGCGACGGCGTGCTGCGGGTGGTGCGGGCGGCGAAACACCCCGAGGGCGCCGCCCTGGCCGGCGAGGCCGAGTGGTTCATGGACTACTGGAACTCCGACGGCTCGTTCGCCGAGATGTGCGGCAACGGCGCTCGCGTCTTCGTCCGCTACCTGCTGGCGTCCGGGCTGGCCACGCCGGTCGGCGCGGCGCTGCCGGTGGCCACCCGGGCCGGCCTCGTGCGCGCGCGTGTCGAGGGGGACGTCGTCGCCGTCGAGATGCGCCGCCCCCGGGTGTACGACGCCTCGACCGCCACCCTGGGCGGCTTGACCCTGCCGGGTGCGGCGGTGGACGTCGGCAACCCGCATCTGGTCTGCGCGCTCCCGACCGGGCTGGACCTGACCGGCCTCGACCTCACCCGCGCGCCGGAGTTCGACCCGGCTGCCTTCCCGGCCGGAGTGAACGTCGAGTTCACCGCGCCGGGCGAGCCGGTCGACGGCGCCGACGGGCACGTGCTGATGCGGGTGTACGAGCGCGGCTCCGCCGAGACGCTCTCCTGCGGCACGGGCGCGTGCGCGGTGGCCGCCGTGGCCCTGCGCGACGCCGGCCGGGACACCGGGGTGATCGCCGTGGACGTCCCCGGCGGTCGCCTCACGGTCACGGTCACCGAGGACTCCTGCTGGCTGGCCGGCCCCGCCGTCCTGGTCGCGGTCGGCGAGGTCGACCCCGCCGCCCTGACCACCCCCGTCTGACCCCAGCCCTCCCGCCCCACGCCGGCGCAAGATCGCCGGGGTGGGGCGGGTGGGGTGTGGGGCGTCAGGGGGTGGCGCTGGCTTCGGCGGCGATCTCGGGGAGGTCGGCCGGGCCGGGGTCCGCGGCCGGGGCCGGGGCCGGGTTCTGGGCGGCGGCGCGTACCGCCGCGGCGACCGCCGGGGCCACCCGGGAGTCGAAGACGCTGGGCACGATCACCGTCGGGTTGATCTTGTCCTCGCCGACCACGTCCGCGATGGCCCGGGCGGCGGCGATCGCCATCTCCTCGGTGAACTCCTCGGCGTGCGCGTCCAGCATGCCGCGGAAGACACCCGGGAAGGCGAGCACGTTGTTGATCTGGTTCGGCTGGTCGGAACGGCCGGTGGCGACCACGGCGGCGTGCTTGCGCGCCTCGCGCGGGTCGACCTCCGGGTCCGGGTTCGCCAGCGCGAAGACGATGGCGTCCTTGGCCATCATGGCGATGTCGTCGCCGGTGAGCAGGTTCGGCGCGCTGACGCCGATGAAGACGTCCGCGTCGCGTACCGCCCCGGGCAGGTCACCGGCGTAGTTGTCCTTGTTGGTGTGGTCGGCCAGCCACTGCCAGGCCGGGTTGAGCCCGGTCAGGCCGCGGTGCAGGGCGCCCTGCCGGTCGTACGCGATGATGTCGCCCACACCCTGGCGCAGCAGCAGCTTCATGATCGCGGTGCCGGCCGCGCCGGCGCCGGAGACCACGACCCGGACGTCCGCGAGCTGCTTGCCCACGACGCGCAGCGCGTTGGTCAGCGCGGCCAGCACGCAGATCGCGGTGCCGTGCTGGTCGTCGTGGAAGACCGGGATGTCCAGCGCCTCGCGCAGCCGGGCCTCGATCTCGAAGCAGCGCGGCGCGGCGATGTCCTCCAGGTTGATCCCGCCGTACGCGGGCGCGATGGCCTTGACGATCTGCACGATCTCGTCGGTGTCCTGGGTGTCCAGGACCACCGGCCAGGCGTCCACCCCGCCGAAGCGCTTGAACAGCGCCGCCTTGCCCTCCATCACCGGCAGCGACGCCGCCGGCCCGAGGTTGCCCAGGCCCAGCACGGCCGAGCCGTCGCTGACCACGGCCACGGTGTTGCGCTTGATGGTGAGCCGCCGGGCGTCGGCCGGGTTCTCCGCGATCGCCTGGCAGACCCGCGCCACCCCCGGGGTGTACGCGCGGGACAGCTCGTCGCGGGTGCGCAGCGCCACCTTCGAGCTGACCTCGATCTTGCCGCCGAGGTGCAGCAGGAACGTCCGGTCGGAGACCTTGCGCACGTCCACGCCGTCGAGCGCGGTCAGCGCGTCGACCACCTGGTCGGCGTGGGCGGCGTCGGCGGTGTCGCAGGTCAGGTCGACGATCACGTGGGTCGGGTCGGAGTCGACCACGTCGAGCGCCGTGACGATCGCGCCGGCCTCGCCGACGGAGGTGGTCAGCCGGCCGATGGAGGACGCGTCCGCGGGCACGGCGATCCGGATGGTGATCGAGAATCCGGCACTCGGAAGTCGGGTGATTGACACAGGATCCCTCCGTCGACGCTGAGCGGCTCGCACCGCATTTCTACTCGCCCACCCGGGCCGGCCCACCGGCCGCCCCCGCTTTTGTGGCATTTCACGCGGGCATATAGCGGGTGCGTCCGGCGTTGACACATGTCAGGATTGCTCGGTACGTGACAGAACGGACAGGAGACCAGCTTGACCAACCAGGAGACCTACCTCCCCTACACCGACGACGAGCTCGACGCCACCACCGGCGAGTTCGAGCTGTCAGAGCGGCAGGCACTGCGGCGGGTCCCTGGCCTCTCCACCGAGCTCGCCGACATCACCGAGGTCGAATACCGCCAGCTGCGCCTGGAGCGCGTGGTCCTGGTGGGCGTCTGGACCGAGGGCACCCAGAGCGACGCCGAGAACAGCCTCACCGAGCTGGCCGCGCTGGCGGAGACCGCCGGCTCGCAGGTGCTCGAAGGGCTGATCCAGCGGCGCAACCGCCCCGACCCGGCCACCTACATCGGCCGGGGAAAGGTCGACGACCTCGGCTCGGTCGTGCTCTCCAGCGGCGCCGACACGGTGATCTGCGACGGCGAGCTGTCGCCGTCCCAGCTGCGCAACCTGGAGCAGCGCACCAAGGTCAAGGTGGTGGACCGCACCGCGCTGATCCTCGACATCTTCGCCCAGCACGCCAAGAGCAAGGAGGGCAAGGCGCAGGTCGAGCTGGCCCAGCTCGAATACCTGCTCCCCCGCCTGCGCGGTTGGGGTGAGACCCTCTCCCGGCAGACCGGTGGTAGCGGTCGCGGCGGGGGCGCCGGCGGCGGCGTGGGCCTGCGTGGCCCCGGTGAGACCAAGCTGGAGACCGACCGACGCCGGATCCGCCACCGCATCGCCCGGCTGCGCCGGGAGATCAAGGGCATGCGGTTGGTACGCCAGACCAAGCGTGCCCGGCGGTCCCGCAACGCCGTTCCCGCCGTCGCCATCGCCGGCTACACCAACGCCGGCAAGTCCAGCCTGCTCAACCGGTTGACCGGCGCGGGTGTGCTGGTCGAGAACGCGCTCTTCGCCACCCTCGACCCGACCACCCGCAAGGCCACCACCTCCGACGGGCGGCTCTACACCCTCTCCGACACCGTCGGCTTCGTCCGGCACCTGCCGCACCAGATCGTCGAGGCGTTCCGCTCGACGCTGGAGGAGGTGGCCGAGGCCGACCTGGTGGTGCACGTCGTCGACGGCACCCACCCGGATCCGGAGGAGCAGGTCCGCGCCGTCCGTGAGGTGCTCGCCGAGGTGGGCGCCGACCGGCTGCCCGAGCTGCTCGTGGTCAACAAGACCGACGCGGCCGACGAGGAGACGCTGCTGCGGCTCAAGCGGCTCTGGCCGGAGGCGGTCTTCGTCTCCGCGCACACCGGGCGCGGGCTCGACGGGCTGCGCGAGGCCGTCGAGGAGCGGCTGCCCCGCCCGGCGGTGGAGGTCCGCGCGGTGCTCCCGTACGACCGGGGCGACCTGGTGGCGCGGGTGCACCGGCAGGGTGAGGTGCTGAGCACCTCCCACCTGCCGGAGGGGACGCTGGTGCACGTCCGGGTGGGCGAGGCGCTCGCCGCCGAGCTGGCCCCGTTCCGAGCGGCGGCGGAGAGCCAGGCGGTCGCGTCCGCCCGGTGACGGCGTCCCGGCGTCACCCGGCGGAAACCTGCGGCATGCGACACTGATTCAATGCGCCGCGCTGTTGCTTCGGTCACGGTCGCCCTCGGCTTGCTGGGGGCGACCGTGGCGTGTGCGGGGGCCGCCCTGGCGGCGCCCGCCTCGGCCTCGTCCCCGCTCACGGCCGCCGCCGGCAAGAAGCGGTGTGCGGTGACCGACGAGCGGCTGCGCGAGCTGTCCGGCCTGGTGGCCACCAAGAGCGGCTACATCGTGATCAACGACGGCACCGAGGTGGAGAGCCGCAAGCGGGTCTTCTTCCTCGACGCCAAGTGTGAGATCTCGAAGGAGCCGGTCCGCTATTCGGGGCAGGGGCCGTTCGACACGGAGGACCTGGCGCTCTCGCCGAACGGCCAGACCCTGTGGATCGCCGACACCGGTGACAACGTCACCAGCCGCGAGCGCCGCGAGCGGGTGGCGCTGTGGAGCATGCCGGTCAACGGGTCCAAGCGGCCGGTGCTGCACCGGCTCTCCTACCCCGAGGGCAAGCCACACGACGCCGAGGCGTTGCTCATCGGCGACGACGGCAACCCGCTGATCATCACCAAGGTGATGTCGGGCAAGGCGCAGATCTTCACCCCCGCCGCGAAGATGAAGAGCGGGGACACCGAGGCGGTGCCGATGAAGAAGGTCGGCGAGATCGCCCTGCCGAGGACGGACACGGACAACCGGCTCGGCGCTCCGGGCCGCGTGGCGATCACCGGAGCCGCCCGTTCCCCCGACGGCTCGCGGGTGGTGGTGCGCACCTACGCCGACGCCTTCGAGTACGACGTGACCGGCGGCGACATCGTGGCGGCCCTGACCACCGTCAAGCCCCGGGTGACGGCGCTGACCGATCCGTTCGGTGAGGCGATCGCCTACACCCCGGACGGCAAGACGTTCCTCACCGTCTCCGACGGCGGCCAGCTCGACGAGGCCGAGCCGGTCGAGATTCTCAGCTACACCCCCTCCACCGAGGGCGCGAAGCCGGTCGCCGGCGAGGGCGACGGGCCGAAGAAGGCGGCCGGGCAGTCGTGGCTCGACGGCCTGAGCCTGAGCGACATCACGTACATCATCGCCGCGGTCGGCGTGATCGGCGCGCTGATGGTGGCCGCCGGCGTCTTCGGCATCCTGCGGGCCCGGCGCAGACCGGCCGCCCCGCGCCGGGACGCCGACGGGCCGGAGCGCGACGACCTCGCCGACGATCCGCGGGGCCCGGCGGACGACGACTTCCTGCCGCCGGGCGACCGGGCGCGGGGCGGCGTCTACGGTGGCGCGCCCTCCGGTGGCGTCTACGGCGGTGCGCCCGGTGGCGGGCGGGGCGGGGCGGTCCCGGCGGGCGGTGGTCGCGGCGGGGCCGCGCCGGCCGGCGGCGGGGTCTACGGCGGTGGCCGCCCGGCCGGCGGCGGCGTCTACGGTGGCGGTCGCCCGGCCGGCGGTGGTGGCGGTGGCGGTCGCCCAGCGGGTGGCGGTGGCGGTGCCTACGGTGGCGGCCGGCCGCCGGGCCCCGGTGGCCCCGCAGGCGGTGGCGGCGGTGGCCGTCCCGGTGGTGGCGTCTACGGCGGCGGGGGTCAACCGGGCCCCGGCGTCTACGGCGGCGGTGGCCGGGCGGAGCCGCCCCGTCGCGGCGGCGAGCAGGATCCTCGCGGTCAGCGGCCGGCCCGCCGGCGTGACGAGGGCTACGACGACGGCCGCGGCGGCCCCAACGGCCACGGGCGGGGTGGCAGCCGCGGCTACCGGGGCGACCGCTACTGACGTCCCCGGGCCTCCGGGGGTCGCCGTCGGCGACCGCTCCGGAGGCGCCACGGGATCAGATGCGGCGCAGCACCGCGACGACCCGGCCCATGATGGTCGCGTCGTCGCCGGGGATCGGGTCGAAGGCCGGGTTCTGCGGCATCAGCCAGACGTGCCCGTCGCGGCGGCGGTAGGTCTTGACCGTCGCCTCGCCGTCGAGCATCGCGGCGACGATGTCGCCCGCCTCGGCGTTCGGCTGCTGCCGGACCACGACCCAGTCGCCGTCGCAGATCGCCGCGTCGAGCATCGAGTCGCCCTTGACCTGGAGCATGAAGACCTCGCCCTCACCCACCAGCTCGCGGGGGAGGGGGAAGATGTCCTCCACGGCCTGCTCGGCCAGGATCGGGCCACCGGCCGCGATCCGGCCCAGCATCGGCACGTACGCCGGGGCGGGGCGCTGCGAGCGGGTCAGCTCGTCGTCGACATCGCTGGGGGCCCGGACGTCCACGGCGCGCGGCCGGTTGGGGTCGCGGCGCAGGAAGCCCTTCTTCTCCAGCTCCTTGAGCTGGTAGGCGACGCTGGACGGCGACACCAGGCCGACCGCCTCGCCGATCTCGCGCACGCTCGGCGGATAGCCGTGCCGGTCCACCCAGGTGCGGATGAACTCCAGGATCCGCCGCTGCCGGGCGGTGAGATCCACCGTCGCCGGGTCGGGGAAGGCGCTCACCACCGGGGTGACCGGGCGCACGGCGGGCTGCCCGGCCCGGCTGCGCGCGGCGCTCCGGCGTCGGGTGGCCGGCGGGCCCGCCTCGGTGATCTGCTGCGGGCTCTTCGGCCGGCTGGCCCGGTCCTCGGTCACGTCCGTCCTCCCTGGTCGGCGCTGGGTGCCTTGGCGGCTCGTGGTGCGTGCGGCGGTGCGTGGTGACCGGTGACGGAACGATCCGCGCCCGGTTGTTCATGACCGTATAGGTGAGATCGGTCATTTTCAAACGTCTGTACGACATCACCTCGGCGTGTCGGGGTGAAAAGTGGCCCTGCTCGTACTCACGTTCTGATAAATGGTACGTCGGGTCGAACGGGTGTTCGACGCCTGCCCGATCGGCGGCGGTTTCGCCGCGACCGGACGAATAACCCCGGGGGGCGCCGGACGGTTGGTTCTGCGGCGGGCGGCGCCGGCCGGGGTCGACTCCGGATGGCGGTGACGCGCCGGACACGCCGCTCAACTTGACCGCGGATCGTCGGCGGCATACGGTCGACCCCTAGATGTAGTAGTCACACGGGCGTAAGTCGCCTACAGGTTGGGTTCGACTACCGACCGCACTCCCGTACCGTCGACACGGCGAAGACCATCGACAGATGGCTCCGCCGCGCTGACGCGTGCCCGGGAAGCGGTCGGCGTGCCCGCAGTCGATGAAGGAGGTCGGGCCGATGCGGTGTCCGTACTGCCGGCACGCGGACTCCCGGGTGGTCGACTCGCGGGAGGCCGACGACGGCCAGTTGATCCGCCGGCGGCGGTCCTGCCCGGAGTGCGGGAAGCGGTTCACCACGGTGGAGGAGGCGGTCCTCGCGGTCGTCAAGCGCAGCGGGGTCACCGAGCCGTTCAGCCGCACGAAGATCATCGGCGGGGTGCGCAAGGCGTGCCAGGGCCGGCCGGTGGACGACGACTCGATCGCGCTGCTCGCGCAGAAGGTCGAGGAGACCGTCCGGGCCAAGGGGGCCGCCGAGATCCCCAGCCACGAGGTGGGGCTGGCCATCCTGGGTCCGCTGCAGGACCTGGACGAGGTCGCCTACATGCGGTTCGCCAGCGTCTACCGGTCGTTCGACTCGCTCGCCGACTTCGAGCGGGAGATCGAGACGCTGCGGGCCGCCGCACGCGCCCGGGAGGGCGCCGGGGCCGACGCGGTCGAGGCCGCCGGCCGTACCAGTTGAAGTTCTTCGCAGTTGATGACAGTCGGATCGCGCGGCGAGGTGGCCGCGCGGACGAGGGGGCGGATGAGATGTCGGGGGATGGTGTGACGACGAGCAGGGCACGGAGCAAGGCCGGCGCGGGGCTCAAGGTCGAGCGGGTCTGGACCACCGAGGGGGTGCACCCCTACGACGAGGTCGCCTGGGAGCGCCGCGACGTCGTGATGACGAACTGGCGCGACGGCTCGATCAACTTCGAGCAGCGCGGGGTCGAGTTCCCGGAGTCGTGGAGCGTCAACGCGGCGAACATCGTGACCACCAAGTACTTCCGGGGCGCGGTGGGCACCCCGGAGCGGGAGTGGTCGCTCAAGCAACTGATCGACCGGGTGGTCACCACCTACCGCACCGCCGGTGAGGAGTACGGCTACTTCGCCAGCCCGGCTGACGCCGAGGTCTTCGCCCACGAGCTGACCTGGATGCTGCTGCACCAGGTGTTCAGCTTCAACTCGCCGGTCTGGTTCAACGTCGGCACGCCCTCGCCGCAGCAGGTCAGCGCCTGCTTCATCCTGGCCGTCGACGACTCGATGGACTCCATCCTCGACTGGTACAAGGAGGAGGGGCTGATCTTCAAGGGCGGCTCCGGCTCCGGGGTCAACCTGTCCCGGATCCGCTCCTCCCGCGAGCTGCTCTCCTCCGGCGGCAACGCCTCCGGCCCGGTCAGCTTCATGCGCGGCGCGGACGCCTCCGCCGGCACCATCAAGTCGGGCGGCGCCACGCGGCGCGCGGCCAAGATGGTCATCCTCGACGTGGACCACCCGGACATCCAGGAGTTCGTGGTCACCAAGGCGCGCGAGGAGGACAAGATCCGCGCGCTGCGCGACGCCGGGTTCGACATGGACCTGGGCGGCGCCGACATCGTCAGCGTGCAGTACCAGAACGCCAACAACTCGGTCCGCGTCTCCGACGAGTTCATGACCGCCGTCGAGAACGGCGGCGGCTTCGACCTGCGCGGCCGGCTCGACGGCGCGGTGATCGAGACCATCGACGCCAAGAACCTGTTCCGCTCCATCTCCCAGGCCGCCTGGGAGTGCGCCGACCCCGGCCTCCAGTACGACGACACGATCAACGACTGGCACACCTGCCCGGAGACCGGGCGGATCACCGCGTCGAACCCGTGTTCGGAGTACCTGCACCTGGACAACTCCTCGTGCAACCTGGCCTCGCTGAACCTGATGAAGTTCCTCCGCGCCGACGGCGGCTTCGAGGTGGAGAAGTTCGTCAGGTCGGTCGAGTTCGTCATCACCGCGATGGACATCTCGATCTGCTTCGCCGACTTCCCTACCGAGAAGATCGGTGAGACGTCTCGCGCCTACCGGCAGCTGGGCATCGGCTACGCCAACCTCGGCGCCCTGCTGATGGCCTCCGGCCTGCCGTACGACTCGGAGCAGGGCCGCTCGGTCGCCGCGGCGATCACCTCGCTGATGACGGGCACCGCCTACCGCCGCTCGGCCGAGCTGGCCGGTGTCGTCGGCCCGTACGACGGCTACGCCCGCAACGCCGAGCCGCACAAGCGGGTCATGCGCAAGCACGCCGCCGCCAACGACGCGATCAAGCCGGCCGGCACCGTTGCCACCGCGATCCAGCGGGAGGCCACGAAGCAGTGGACCCAGGGCAACAAGATCGGTGACAAGAACGGCTGGCGCAACTCGCAGGCCAGCGTGCTCGCCCCGACGGGCACCATCGGCTTCATGATGGACTGCGACACGACCGGCGTGGAGCCGGACCTGGCGCTGGTCAAGTTCAAGAAGCTGGTCGGCGGCGGCTCGATGCAGATCGTCAACCAGACCGTGCCGCGCGCCCTGCGCAGCCTCGGCTACCCCGAGGAGCAGGTCGAGGCGATCGTCGAGCACATCGCCGACCACGGCCACGTGGTGGACGCCCCCGGCCTCAAGCCGGAGCACTACCCGGTCTTCGACTGCGCGATGGGCGAGCGCTCCATCGCCCCGATGGGTCACGTGCGGATGATGGCGGCCATCCAGCCGTTCGTCTCCGGCGCCATCTCCAAGACGGTCAACATGCCGGAGGCAGCCACCGTCGAGGACGTCGAGAAGATCTACTTCGAGGGCTGGAAGCTCGGCCTCAAGGCGCTGGCGATCTACCGGGACAACTGCAAGGTGGGTCAGCCGCTCTCGGTGGCGAAGTCCAACAAGGCCACCGAGGCCGCCCCCGCCGAGGTGGAGAAGGTCGTCGAGAAGGTCGTCGAGTACCGCCCGGTGCGCAAGCGGCTGCCGAAGAAGCGCCCGTCCCAGACGGTCAGCTTCTCCGTCGGCGGCGCCGAGGGCTACCTCACCGCGTCGTCCTACCCGGACGACGGCCTCGGCGAGGTCTTCCTCAAGATGTCGAAGCAGGGCTCGACCCTGGCCGGCGTGATGGACGCCTTCTCGGTGGCCATCTCCATCGGTCTCCAGTACGGCGTCCCGCTGGAGACGTACGTCAGCAAGTTCACCAACATGCGCTTCGAGCCGGCCGGCATGACCGACGACCCGGACGTGCGGATGGCCGCCTCGGTGATGGACTACATCTTCCGTCGCCTGGCGCTGGACTTCCTGCCGTACGAGCGCCGCGCGGAGCTGGGCATCTTCACCGCCAGTGAGCGGGCCGCCCAGCTCCGGGCCGAGGCGGAGGCGGAGGCGAACGGTGCGGACCTCACCGCGATGGCCGCCTCCGCCCCGGTCGAGGCGCCGACCGAGCCCAAGACCGGGCCGGTCGCCCAGCCGGCACAGGAGGTCGCGGACGTCGCCGCCGCCAAGCCGGCGCCGTCGGTGGGTTCCAGCACGGAGCTGCTGGAGGCCGTGATCGGCAAGGCCGCCGACGCGCCGCTCTGCTTCACCTGCGGTACGAAGATGCGCCCGGCCGGTAGCTGCTACGTCTGCGAGGGCTGCGGCTCCACCAGCGGCTGCAGCTGACATTGCGCCGAATTGCATCTGCTGCAACGCCGAATTGCTCGATGACGACGACGGCTGAAGGCCGGCGGTCCGCAACCGTGAGGATCGCTGCGCCGACCGACGGCTGAAGACAGCGACCGCCCGATCCTGTAGGGGTCGGGCGGTCGCTGTCACGTCACCTGGCCGTCGACACCTTCGTAGCCTTGCCGATCGTAGGCCGGCAGGGCATCATCGCTTCATGATCGAGAGAATCGAACCCGACGCCGCCTGGTGAGCGCCCTCGAGGTCCGACTGGACCAGGTATTGGGCACCGGCCCGTTCTGCGAGATCGGCCAGCCCCGTGCCATCGCCGCCCCGCCTGACGGTGATCTCGTCGTGATTGGTGGGGTACTGGAATGGCCGCAGTGGCACGGCCGCGATGTCTCCAGCCGGTCACGGCCGCACCCGGGCTGGTATCCGTTGGCGGTATACGAGTCCGACGACCTGACCTGCCTGCACTACGTCACTACCCGCTGGCCGACCAACGTGATCGCCTGCCATCCGACTCTGCCGCTGGCAGCCATCGGCACCGGCGCGTACGACGGCGGATGGGCCTACGAGGGCGAACTACTTCTGCTGGACCTGACCACCGGTACCACCGTGTCGTTGCTCGCTCATCCCCGCGAGGTGCGGCAGATCGCGTGGCGCGATCCGCAGACGCTCGACCTGGTGCTGGCCATTCCTTGCGACGAGGATGAGAAGCGGTTCGCTACCACATCCCTCGCGTGCTCGATTCGCCGTGATGACTGGGATCGCGCTACCGAGGGAATGCTACGGATGCCGTACGGGGAGGCGCCGGTTCCGGATGGACCGCGGACCGACCCGGCGGTCGCCGTCACCACCATCGAGACGCTCTGCCGGGAACGCGGACTGCGTTGGGCGGCCCGGCGCGGGGTGTGGGCGGTGGATTCGCTAACCGATGGTCGGATCGTCGCTGCTCTCGAAGGTGTCCGCCTCGAATGTTGGTCTTCGACGGTTGAGGAGTCGTTGTGGCGACTCCCGGTCGATGGTGCGGGACGCCAGGTGAAGGTGCTGCCGGAGGGGCGCACGGCCTTGGTGCTGACGCAGACACCGCGCAGGTTCGAGGGCGGGTGGTGGACAGTCGATCCGAGTGTCGTGGCGGAGGTCGACCTATTCGACGGTGCGGTCCGGGCGATCCACGAACCTGCCTTCTCCGCTGTCATGGTGTCCAGGACCGACGGCTGGTGGGCACTACGTGGCATCGAGCACCCCACTCGGGTAGCGACTGGGGAGGTCGTTCTTCATCCCCCGGACGGCGTGAACACAGCAACCGTCGAACTCGGCCGGTATGACCTGTTCAACCACTTCTTCGACATCCGCTACGCGCCGGACCTGCTGTTTCTCCAAGGCCAAGAAGGCGAGCCCTGGCAAGACGAGTGGGTGGTCTCCGTCGATGTGCCCGAGGGCTCGGTGCGACGCCTGTTCCCACTCGAGTGGGACGAGTCGCGAGGCGGCCATCTGTTCGGCGGCTGTGGAGCGTACCTCGACGACCGGTCCGGACCGGCGCTCGTGCACACCGGAGCGGTCCACGACGGTGCCGGCCTGCTGCCGGGGAACGCCTTCGTGGTCCGCCGTGTCTACCTGACCGGCGAGCTGCAATGGATTTTCACGGCCGATCATCAGGCCACAGCGCTCGACGCCGACGACGACTTCGTCTACGTCACGTTCAATTCGGGGGAACTGGTGCTCCTGCGCGCCGAGGACGGTGCGGTGCACGCACGGCAGGAGCTACGGGTCAACGGCCACCGCGTCGTTCCGCTCTCACTCGTCCGGCTGAGTCCAGACCGCCTCGCGATCGGCACCCTGGACGGTCGTGTACTCGTCTGCTCCCTCGCTGCCACACCGGACCTGGCCAGCGGCCAGGAATAGCCGACATTCCAGATACTGCACTGCATCAGTTCGTAGGACGGCGATGAGCCCCGGGCGTTCCGACGCCCGCGGCTCGGTCCATTCCGTCCCACGATGGGGGAATGCGGTGCGGCCCTTGCTGTCCCAGACCGATCCAGTGCCGCTGATGCGACGGAGACGCGGGCAGCACGTTCTCGTCAGCGGTCCTCGTCGCCGTCGATGGGGCGGGGTGGGCGATTGTGGCGAGCCCACTCGTCCACCTCGTCCGCGTCCCAGATGGTTGTCCCGATCAGGCGGGCGACAGGCTCAGGAAAGCCGGGCCTGCGGGTGATCTGTAGAACCCGCTGCCGTGACACGCCGAACAGGGCGTCCAACTCGCCAGGCCCGTACAAGCGTGGTCGCTTCACCGCGTGCAGGTATGCCGGTTCGTCTTGCGTCTGTCATCCACGGCCTTATCAGCAGTGCGACCGCTGCGGCACTGACCAAGCTCGCGTGGACGGATCAGCGATCCGAACAGCAGGAGAAAGTCCTATCGGTGAGTCCGGAACTCGCCGACGAACAGGGTCCACGCGTCACGTGAGAAGTCGAGTGCAGGACCGTTCGGATCCTTGCTGTCCCGGACGAAAATCCCAGCGCCGCTGGCGGCGACCTCGACGCATGCGCCGCCGTTGTTGTCGCTGTAGCTCGACTTGCGCCAGACCGGGCGATTCGAGGTCCCCATGATCACTCCTTCGAGGACGTTGTAATCAGCCTCGGCGCTTCAACGAGTTGACGAACACCGTCCACCGATCGCGGGAGAACGAGAGCACCGGACCTTGATGGCTCTTGCTGTCTCGGACCTGGGCCACACCATCGACGTACCGGGCCTCGACACAGGCGCCGTCGCCGCCGCTCCGGGTGCTCTTGCGCCACTGCGAGTCCACGTGCGCCTCCTACTCTTTGCGCCTCGCGCTGCGGATCTCCTCGATCATCGCGGTCGAGTCGCTGGGTGACAAGGCTGCGGCGCGCAGGCTGGCCGGGGGAGGAGCAGCAGTGACCGAGGATCAGGTCGGGCGGATCCTGTCGGTGCATCTGCCCGGCGTCGACGGCCTGTGCGTCGGCTGCCGTTGGTGGTGGGCGCGGCTGGCGCCGTACCCCTGCTATCAGGCGGAATGGGCGTCCCGCTGGCATGCTCGCGTCGCCACCCGGCGCTTCCTGGACGGCCTGCGGTGACCAGCCACGGCCCGGTCCTTCCGTTGTGGACCTGCGGCGGCTGCGACGCGCCCTGGCCGTGCCAGACCCGGTGCAGGGAACTGCACGCCGAGTTCGAGGGTGCGCCGGTGTCGTTGGCCCTCTACATGGGGTCCTACCTGGTCTGGGCGGCCGAGGACCTGACCTGGGCGCCCGCCGGGCTGCTGCACCGGCGCTTCCTGGGATGGGTGCGGTGAGCGTGATCCGGCGCGGCGACGAGCGTTTCCACTACAGCGACGGCTCCCACAAGTGGATCCCGCCCGACCCGGACTACGACCAGGAGGTCTGGGACGAGATGGTGCGGCAGCACCAGCGCCAGCACTTGGAGGAGATCTCGCGGCGCAGGGAGCCGCGTCACCAGAAGCGGACAACGTGAGGCGTCGATCGCGATCATCGGGACATGACGATCGCCGAGAGCTAACGACGTCCTGTAGTCGGCGGGCATGCGTACTGCCGCCGGGCATCTCCGACCGCACCGGGCAGCAGGTAGGTGTCGAGTTGGGGCTGCGGGAGCAGCAACCTTCGATGGCTTCCTCGCCGGCCGACGCTGGCTATCCTCTCGAACATGGCGGAGGAGCGGCGCACCCTGGCCGAGGGCCGGTATGTCTTGCAGGCCAAGCCGATCGGCAGCGGGGGCATGGGGGTGGTTTGGCGAGCTGTGGACACCCTGCTGGACCGCGACGTGGCAGTGAAGGAGCTACGACTACCCGAGGGCCTGAGCGAATCCGAACATGAGGCGCTCCGAGAGCGCGCGATAACCGAGGCGCGGGCGGCCGGGCGGTTGAATCACCCCGGCATCGTGACCATTCACGATGTTCTGATCGAGGATGGCCACCCGTGGATCGTGATGGGCGTGGTCGAGGGGTCATCTCTCTACTCGGTGGTGCGCGAGGACGGGCCGCTGAGTCTGCGGCGGACCGCGGAGATCGGCGAGGGACTGCTTGCGGCACTGCGGGTCGCTCACGCTGCCGGCATCCTGCATCGCGACGTCAAGCCGCAGAACGTCCTGTTGGGGCGGGACGGGCGTGCCGTACTCACGGACTTCGGGATCGCCGCGGTCATCGGCGCCACCCGGGGTCTCACCGGGACTGGCTCGGTCATGGGCACGCTGGGCTACGTGGCGCCCGAGCGGCTGACCGGGCAGGGTGCCGATCCGGCATCCGATCTGTGGTCGCTCGGTGCGACGCTGTACTTCGCCGTCGAAGGTCGGCCCGCGTACGATTCGGACGATCCGGCAGAACTGGTCGCTGCCGTGTTGAGCCGCGACCCCGGGCCGGCTGAACGTGCTGGTTTGCTGAGTCCGACGCTGCTCGGCCTGATGGCGCGTCGCCCGGACGAACGGCTGTCTGCCGATGTGGCCGCGGAGCGTCTGCGGGAGGTCGCCGTCGGCGTCACGGCCGGCGACCACCCGACGGTTCGCGTCACCATGCCAGCCAAGGAGCAGGCCGCAGGGGCGACCAAAAGGCTGACCGAGCCGCTGCTGTCCGAGGGGAGCGGCCCGCGTGCCCGACGTGTCGCGCCCACGCGCATTGCCGCGATCATCTTCGCTATGGCCCTGACGGCTGGCGCACTGGCGACCGGCTACGCGCTCGCGCCGGACGGGGCGCCGAATCGGGAGACGACCGGCCGGGGTGGGGACCAACCGTCCGCCAGCCCGTCGGCCACCACGCCCGCAGCCTCGTCCGCATCGCCGTCGGTCAGGCGGTTCACAACTCCACCGAGCGTGTGCCTGTACCTGGCCGACCACCCCGAGGTCATTGCGCCGTTGATTCCCAGGGCCAAGCTCTGGTCCGCACACCAGGCTACGAACAGCTGCAAATGGGAGCCTGGCCAAGATCCCGACGACGGGGAACTCACCCAGCTCGACGTGGAGGCCCCCCTACTCCCCGCCAACCTGGGTGGCTGTCCTACCGAGGGCGAGCGGCTTCCCGGCATTGGCGAGGAGGCGTACATCTCTGAAAAGGGGGACCTCGACGAGCACGGCTGGCACGACCGCGACGTGCGTGTCTACTTTCGCGTCAACAACCTCGCGGTGTGCCTGAAGTACCGCCAAGCGTCCCGGACGTCGATGCCGCCCTCCGCCAAGGCTGCGGTGATCGAATTCACGCGGGCCCTGGATCAGTGGGTCAAGCGGGAGCCGGTGACCTAGTTGGCGGATCATCGGGACATGACGACCGCCGAGAGCTACGCCGAGTTCGGCACTCGGGAGGCGCGGGGCGTGTCGCCGACCTACGAGCGCCTCGCCCTCGCGGCCTCCCGTGACGAGGAACTTCTCGCGCTGGTCGGAACGCTCCCGCCGGCCAAGCGGCAGCCGAACCTGCTGTTCGGTGTCGTACGGCTGCTCGGCGGGCCCGTCGACGACCCGGCCGCGTTCCACGACTTCGCGCTGGCGAACTGGCCGGCGATCGAGGCCGAACTGCGCGCCCGGGCCGTCCAGACGAACGAGCCCGGGCGGTGTGCCGTCCTGCTGCCGGTGCTCGCCGCGCTGCCGCAGCCGCTGGCGCTGCTGGAGGTCGGCGCGTCCGCCGGCCTCTGCCTCTACCCCGACCGGTACGCCTACCGCTACGGCGACCACCTGCTCGGCGCGGGCGAGCCGGTCCTCGACTGCGCGCTCACCGGCACCGCGCCGCCGGACCGGCTACCCGAGGTGGTGTGGCGGGCCGGCCTGGACCTGAACCCGCTGCGGGTGACCGACCCGGCGGACGTCGCCTGGCTCGACGCGCTCATCTGGCCGGAGCAGGCGCACCGCCGCGCCCGGCTGCGGGCCGCCGCGGCTATCGCCGCGACCGACCCGCCGCTGCTCGCGCGCGGCGACCTGGTGGACGACCTGCCCGCACTGGCCGCGCAGGCGCCGCCCGGCGCGACGCTGGTGGTGTTCCACACCTCCGTGCTCTACCAGGTGCCGGCTCCGGGCCGGGCGGCGTTCAACGAGACGCCGGACGTGCTGCCCCACGGCGCGCTGCCGGAGCCGCCGGGCGAGGCGCTGCACAACGTGCTGTCCCTCGACGGCGCGCCCCTCGCCTGGACCCGCACGCACGGCCAGGCAATGAGCTGGTGGGGCTGACCCCGTGTCCGACACCGGGCGCGGTCGCGGCGTGACGGCTAAATCGCGTCCGCTCGGGTCGCGGGCTGCCTCCGCCGTACGAGGCAGCCCTCGACCCGGTTCACTCAATACTGCTTCTGCTGGCAGGGCACGCAGAAGCGGGCGTGCGGCAGCACCTCCAGGCGTTCCCGGGGGATCGGCGCCTCGCACTTCTCGCAGATGCCGTAGCGACCGTCGGCGATGCGCCGCAGCGCCCCGGTGATCTGGTCCAGGCTCTGCCGGGTCGCGGCGATCATCGCGCTCTGGGTGTGCGCCTCGCCCGGGTCGCCGGTGTCGGCCGTCAGCTGCGTGAGCCGGACGGTCTGCGCCTCGAAGTCGGTCGTCAGTGTCGCCCGCAGCTCATCGAGCCACTGCTGGTCCGGCTGGGTGTGCGTGGTCATGGCGTAGCTCCCTCTAGAAAAAGAAAAGGGCCGAAGCTTGAGAAGCTTCGCCCTGGTGGCCGTTCGCACAGTTGCAAGCGGTTCACGGAGGGCTACGTCCGGCGGGGACGGGGCTCGGCAGTCCGGAGGCCACCGAGCCGGCAGGCGACGGCGCGACCGCGGATCGCACCACCCGGGTCTCGACGGTCACCGACAGGGCACGCCGACGGGCAGCAGCGGACGCCGCCGTCACCACGACGGCGGTGCTCCTCTGCTGACCGAACGAACACATGGAGCCACCATAGGCCGGGCGGAACGGAAAACCAACGTGCTTCCGTCCGCCCGGAAACCGGCCTCACCCGACCGGGCGGCTCGTCAGTGATGGACGCGCTGGTGGCGGAGCAGGACGACCCCGTCGCCGTCGGAACCCCAGCGCCGGCGGGGCCGCCCGCAGGCCGGCGCCACCGGTTATCCGACCCGGAGGGTACGGTCTTGCGGGCCGCCTTCCAGGGCGGCGGACGGGAGGCCCCGGCGTGTCCATCGCCCTGTTCACCCTCGGCGGCACGATCGCGATGGGCGGGGTGGACCCCGGCCGGGCCGGGGTGGTCACCCGGCTGACCGGCGCCGACCTCACCGCCGCCGTGCCGGGCCTCGACGAGCTGGGCCTGCCGCTGGACGTCCGCGACACCCATGCGGTGCCGAGCGCGCACCTGACGTACCGCCAACTGCTCGACGTGGTCGGCGCCGCCTCGCGGGCGGTGACCGACGGGGCGGCCGGTGTGGTGGTCACCCAGGGCACGGACACGCTGGAGGAGTCGGCGTTCCTGGCCGACCTGGTCTGGCCGCACGCCGCGCCGTTGGTCCTGACCGGCGCGATGCGCAACCCGACCCTGGCCGGCCCGGACGGCCCGGCGAACCTGCTGGCGGCGGCCCGCGTGGCGGCGGCCCCCGCCGCCCGCGACCTGGGCGCGCTGGTCGCGTTCGCCGACGAGATCCACGCCGCCCGCTGGGTACGCAAGACGCACAGCACCAGCACCGGCACCTTCGCCTCGCCGAACGCCGGCCCGGTCGGGCACGTGGTCGAGGGACGCGTACGCGTGCTGGCCCGCCCGTCCCGGCGGGAGCCGCTGCCGCCGGTCGACCCGGCGCGGCTCGACGCCACCCGGGTGGCGCTGCACACCGTGACGCTCGACGACGACGGCGGGCTGCTCGACCGGGTCGCCGACACCCACCACGGGCTCGTCGTCGCCGCCTTCGGGGTCGGGCACGTCCCGGCCGTCCTGGCCCCGGTGCTCGGCGCGCTGGCCGAACGGATCCCGGTGGTGCTCACCTCCCGCACCGGTGCCGGCTCGGTGCTGCGGCACACCTACGGGGCGGTCGGCTCCGAGACGGACCTGCGCCGCCGGGGCCTGCTGGACGGTGGGCTGCTCGACCCGTACAAGGCGAAGGTGCTGCTGCGGCTGCTGCTCGCGGCCGGCGCGGGCCGCGAGGAGATCGCCGCCGCCCTGGCCCGGCACGGCTGACCGCTCTCTAGACTGCGCCGGTGACCGGAGAGCGACGACCGCTGGCGGACCGGCCGCTGACCGAGCCACACCCGTCCCGGCTGTCGCCGGAACATCCGGACCGGGAGCGGATCCTGGCCGCACACGGCGCCGCCCTGGCTGCCGGTGAGGCCGGCTACCTCGACCCGGCCACCGGCCTGTTCGTGCTGAGCGCGGGGTTCCTGGCCCGGCGCGGCACCTGCTGTGGTCGCGGCTGCCGGCACTGCCCGTACGTCGACGACTGACGGCGAACGGCTGATCGAGGGCTACCGCGAGGGCGGGGCAGGCCGTACGGTGTCCGGCGGACACGTCGGGGTGGACAGTGGAGGAGTGATCGTGCGCGGGCGGATCGTGGGCGCCGGGGTGGCCGTACTGCTGGCGACGGGCTGCGGTGCGGAGGCTGCCGAACCGGTGGCGGTGCCGCCTCCCGCGCCGATCGCGGTCGACGTGGCGGCCGCCTCGTCGGGCGGGGCGTGCCGGCTGCTCGACTTCGGCGTGATCGAGCAGCACGCGGGGGTCCGCTTCGACATCGCCGCCGCCAGCGAGACGGGCGACAGCCACACCTGCGTGGTCCGCGCCGAGCAGGCCACCCTGCCGGAGTTGACGCTGATCGTCACCGAGACGTCGATCGACGCGGCCACCTTCACCACGGACATGGTGCCGGAGAAGGCGGCCAAGGTCACCGGGCTGGGCCAGAAGGCCTACCGGCGGACCCTGTCGGCCAAGGGCGCCTTCGGCCCGGTCGCGGAGGTGGGCTGGCTGGCCACCGAGGGCCGCCTCGCCACCCTCCGCTACACCACCCCGCCCGACACGGCCAAGGCCGACGCCGACAAGCTCACCGACGCCCTGATCGCCCTGGCCAAACAGCTCGACACCCGAGCCATCTGACTCGCGCCGCCACTCCCCTCACTCCGCGATCTTGCACTTTCGGCCCCCGATCTGCCCCTTGTGCCGGATATGCCCGGGCACAAAGTGCAAGATCGCCGAGCCGAGCCGGGGCAGGGAGCGCGGGGCGGGAGGGGGAGGGGTGGGTCAGTGGGCGGCTACGAAGACGCGGGAGGCGATCTCGCGGGGGAGGCGGACGCGGTCGCCCGAACGGTCGATCGACACCCCGTCGCGTTCCTGCGCCACCATCACCGTCGCGCCCGGGTCGACGCCGGCCGCGTGCAACTGCCGCAGCACGTCCGCGTCGGTCTGCACGCTCTCGCAGATCCGCCGGACCACGACCGGCCCGGAGAGGCCGGGGAACGCCAGGTTGCGCTCACCGTCGGCGGCGTCGGTGGTCTCCGGCCCCGGGGTGCCCAGCGCCTCCAGCCCCGGGATCGGGTTGCCGTAGGGCGAGCGGGTCGGCCGGTTGAGCAGGTCGTAGACCCGCTTCTCGACGGCGTCGCTCATCACGTGCTCCCACCGGCAGGCCTCCTCGTGGGCCTCCTCGTAGGGCATCCCGATCACATTCACCAGCAGCAGTTCGGCGAGCCGGTGCTTGCGCATCACCGACACGGCGGTGCTGCGGCCGTGCGTGGTGAGCGCCAGGTGCCGGTCGCCCTCCACGGTGAGCAGGCCGTCGCGCTCCATCCGGGCGACGGTCTGACTGACGGTGGGCCCACTCTGCCCCAGCCGCTCGGCGATCCGGGCGCGCAGGGGCGGCACGCCCTCCTCCTCCAGTTCGAGGATGGTCTTGAGGTACATCTCGGTCGTGTCGACCAGATCCGTTTTAGACACCTTCATCCCTCCCTGCCGCGGAGGTAACTTCAGGCTCGGTCGTGCCGACCAGATCATGCCTCACGTCAGCGGCCCTCCGGCCCACGATGCTACCCCGACGCAGGCCGAACGACCCTTGACGAACCGCGAGGCACGGGCCCGGATGGTGTTGGATTGACCTCATGTCCGGAACCGAGGAGCTGCTGGTCGAGGCCGACCGGCTCGCGACCGAGCTCGACCACGCCGACCCGCCCACCCTGCTCGACGTCCGCTGGCGCCTGACGGGTCCGCCCGGCCGGGACGACTACGCCGTCGGTCACCTGCCCGGCGCGGTCTTCGTCGACCTCGACACCGCGCTCTGCGGCCCGCCCGGCCCGGCCGGCCGCCACCCGCTGCCCGACCCGGCCGCGCTCCAGGCCGCGCTGCGGGCCGCCGGCGTCCGCGCCGGTCACCCCGTGGTGGTGTACGACGGCGGCGACGGCATGGCCGCCGCCCGCGCCTGGTGGACGCTGCGCTGGGCGGGCCACCGGCCGGTACGCCTGCTGCACGGCGGCTTCCCGGCGTGGCGGGCCGCCGGACTGCCCACCAGCACGGCGGAGCCCACCCCGGCGCCGGGCGACGTCGAGGTGCGTCCCGGCGCGCTGCCGGTGCTCGACGCGGGGGAGGCCGCCCGGCTGGCCGCCGCCGACGAAGGCGTCCTGCTGGACGTGCGCGCCGCGCCCCGCTACCGGGGCGAGACCGAGCCGATCGACCCGGTCGCCGGGCACGTCCCGGGCGCGGTGAACCTGCCCGCCGGCGAGTACGTCGCCGAGGGCCGGTTCCCGGCCGCCGACGCGCTGCGCGCGCGGTTCGCCGCCGCCGGGATGGCCGGGGGCGCCCCCGTCGGGGCGTACTGCGGGTCGGGGGTGACCGCCGCGCAGGCCGTGCTCGCCCTGCACCTGGCGGGTCGGCCCGACGCGGCGCTCTACGTCGGGTCGTGGAGCAACTGGGTCGCCGACCCGTCCCGACCGGTCGCCACCGGGAAGGGCTGAGGGGCCCGCCCGCCCCGGCGACGCCGGCCGGCCGAGCGGCACGTGCGCCGGGCGGCACGAGGGTGCGTGAGCAGGCCGACACCGGGGCAAGCCCCCAGCGCCTGCGCTCGGGGCGTGCGGTCGCGCGTGCGACGATGAGGCCATGTCCGAGGACACGGTGGTGGTGTGGGACGAGTCCCTGCTCGCCTACGACATGGGGGATCACCCCCTCGACCCGGTCCGGGTGGAGCTGACCATCGCGCTGGCCCGCGAGCTCGGCGTGCTGGAGCGTCCCGGGGTGCGGCTGGTCAAGCCCGAGCCGGCCGACGACGCGCTGCTGACCCGGGTGCACGACCCGCGCTACCTCGACGCGGTGCGGGTCGCCCCGCGCGACCCGCTCTTCGCCGGCTTCGGGTTGGGCACCTCGGACAATCCGGTCTTCGCGGGGATGCACGAGTCGAGCGCGCTGGTCGCCGGGGCGAGTGTGGCCGCGGCCGAGGCGGTCTGGCGGGGCGAGGCCCGGCGGGCGGTCAACGTGGCGGGCGGGCTGCACCACGCGATGCCCGCCCGGGCCGCCGGGTTCTGCGTCTACAACGACCCGGCGGTGGCCATCGCCCGCCTGCTCGACCTGGGCGCCGAGCGGGTCGCGTACGTGGACGTGGACGTGCACCACGGCGACGGGGTGCAGCAGATCTTCTGGAACGATCCCCGGGTGCTGACGGTGAGCGTGCACGAGACGCCGCTGGCGCTCTTCCCGGGCACCGGCTTCCCCGACGAGACCGGCGGGCCGGGCGCGGTGGGCAGCGCCGTCAACGTCCCGCTGCCGCCCGGCGTGGACGACGCCGGCTGGCAGCGCGCCTTCCACGCGGTCGTGCCGTCGGTGCTGCGCGCGTTCCGGCCGCAGGTGCTGGTGACCCAGTGCGGGGCCGACGGGCACCGGCTCGACCCGCTCGCCGACCTGCACCTCTCCGTCGACGGTCAGCGCGCCACCTACCTGGCCCTGCGGGCGCTCGCCGACGAGCTCTGCGAGGGCCGCTGGGTGGCCACCGGCGGCGGCGGGTACGCGCTGGTCGAGGTGGTGCCGCGGGCCTGGACGCACCTGCTCGCCGTGGCCACGGGCGAGCCGATCGCGCCGGCCACGCTGACCCCGCCGGCCTGGCGGGAGCTGGCCGCCGCGCGCCGGCCGGGCCGGGAGATCCCGCTGCGGATGACCGACGACGTCGACCCGTCGTACGAGCCGTGGCAGCCGACCGGCGAGCCGAACGCGGTGGACCGGGCGATCGCGGCGGCCCGCAAGACGGCCTTCCCGCTGTTCGGGCTCGACCCGCACGACCCGCGAGACTGAGCCGGCCGGGGAGGGCCGAACAGGTGACCACGGTGGACCAACCGGTGGACGTGCTGCTCAGCGACGGCACCACCGTCCAGTTGCGACCGATCCGCCCGTCGGACGGGCCGGGGATCGTGGCGATGCACTCGCGCTTCTCCGAGCGCACCCGCTACCTGCGGTACTTCTCGCCGTACCCGCGCATCCCCGAGCGGGACCTGCACCGCTTCGTCAACGTCGACCACCGCGACCGGGAGGCGTTCGTGGTGCTGGCCGGCGACCGGATCGTCGCCGTCGGCCGCTACGAGCGGCTCGGCCCCGACGCGCCCGAGGCCGAGGTGGCGTTCGTGGTCGAGGACGCCTACCAGGGTCGGGGCATCGGCTCGGTGCTGCTGGAGCACCTGGCCGACGCGGCCCGCCGGACCGGCATCGCGAACTTCGTGGCCGAGGTGCTTCCGGCCAACGGCGCGATGCTGCGGGTCTTCTCCGACTTCGGCTACCAGCTCCAGCGCCAGTTCGCCGACGGCGTGGTGCACCTGACCTTCCCGATCGCGCCCACCGACGCCACGCTCGAGGTGCAGCGCGGCCGCGAGCACCGCACCGAGGCCCGCTCCGTCGCCCGGCTGCTCGCCCCACGCGGCGTCGCCGTCTACGGTGCCAGCGCCACCGGGCAGGGCGTCGGCGCGGCGGTGCTCGGGCACCTGCGCGACGGCGGCTACACCGGCTCGGTGGTGCCGGTGCACCCGAGCGCGGCGGCGGTCGCCGGGCTGCCCGCGTACCCGTCGGCGGCCGACGCGGGCGTGCCGGTCGACCTGGCCGTGGTGGCGGTGCCGCCGGAGACGGCGCGGGAGGCGGTCGACGACGCCGCCGCCGCGGGCGCGCACGCCCTGGTGGTGATCTCCGCGGGCTTCGCCGAGGCCGGCCCGGACGGCGCGGCCGCGCAGCGCGCGCTGGTCCGCGCGGCGCACGCGGCCGGCATGCGCGTCGTCGGCCCGAACTGCCTGGGGGTGGCCAACACCGACCCGACCGTACGCCTCAACGCCACCCTCGCCCCGCGGCTGCCGGTGCCCGGCCGGGTGGGCATCTTCAGCCAGTCCGGCGCGTTCGGGGTGGCGCTGCTGGCCGAGGCGGACCGGCGCGGGCTGGGCCTGTCCAGCTTCGTCTCGGCCGGCAACCGGGCCGACGTCTCCGGCAACGACCTGCTCCAGTACTGGCAGGACGACCCCGGCACCGACGTGATCATGTTGTACCTGGAGACGTTCGGCAACCCGCGCAAGTTCGCCCGGCTGGCCCGCCGGATCGGCCGGGACAAGCCGGTCGTGGCGCTCGCCTCGCCGGCCCGCCCGCCGGGCGTGGGGGACTCCGCCGGGCCGGACGAGGTGGCCGTGGGGGCGCTGTTCGCGCACTCCGGGGTGATCCGGGTGGACACCGTCGCCGAGCTGCTCGACGTCGGGGTGCTGTTGGCCAACCAGCCGCTGCCCGCCGGGCCGCGGGTCGGGGTGGTCGGCAACTCCTCGGCGCTGACCGGGCTCGTGGCCACCGCCTGCGCCGCGCAGGGGCTCACCGTCGCCCGCGGCTACCCCCGCGACGTCGGGCCCGGTGCCGGCGCGGCCGAGTTCGCCGCCGCGCTCGCCGACACCGCCGCCGACGAGGGCGTGGACGCGCTGGTGGTGGTCTTCGCCCCGCCGCTGCCCGGCCAGCTCACCGACACCGAGGCGGACTTCACCGCCGCCCTGCCGGCCGCGCTCGCCGCCGGCAAGCCGACCGTGGCGACGTTCCTGGTCGGCCGGGCGCCGGCCGGGGTGCCCGCGTACCCGAGCGTGGAGGAGGCCGTCCGCGCCCTCGCCCGGGTCGCCACGTACGCCGACTGGCTGCGCCGCCCGGCCGGCCTGCTGCCGGAGCTGCCCCGGGTCGACCGGGCGGCGGCGCACGCGGCCCTGCGGCCCGAGGCCCTCGACCCGGTGGGGCTGCTCGCCGCGTACGGGATCGACGTGGTCGAGTCGGCGCCGGTGCGTTCCGCCGGGGAGGCCGTCGACGCGGCGACCCGGCTCGGGTTCCCGGTGGCCCTCAAGGCCGCCGCCCCGGGCCTGCGGCACCGGCTCGACCTCGGCGCGGTCCGGCTCGACCTGCCCGACGCCGCCACGGTCCACCGCGCGTACGCGGAGATGTCGGCGGTCTTCGGCGCGGACGTCCTGGTGCAGCCGATGGTGCCGCCCGGCGTGGCCTGCGTGGTCGAGCTGGTCGAGGACCCGGCGTTCGGCCCGGTGGTCGGCTTCGGGCTGGGCGGCGTCGCCACCGAGCTGCTCGGCGACCGGGCCTGGCGCGCGGTGCCGCTGACCGACCTGGACGCGGCCGAGCTGGTCGACGAGCCACGGGCGGCGCCGCTGCTGCGCGGGCACCGGGGCGCGGCGCCGGTGGACCGGGCGGCCCTGGCCGACCTGCTGCTGCGCGTCGGCCGGCTCGCCGACGAGCAGCCCCGGGTGCGCGCGCTCACCCTGAACCCGGTGCTCGCCCGCCCCGACGGCATCTCGGTGCTGCACGCCACCGTACGCATCGGCTCCGCCGTCGCCCGCCCCGACACCGGCCCCCGCCGCCTGTAAGGAAGGGCACCTTCCTAACGTCTGCGGTAGAGGAAGGGGCCCTTCCTAACCGGCGGGAGGCCGAGCACTCACGCCCGGGAGGAGATCTGCTGCACCGCCCAGGCGTTGCCGTCCGGGTCGGTGAAGAAGACGAAGCCGACGTTGTCCAGCGGGTCCGGCACGGGGCGTGGGTTCTCGCCCACCACCTGGATCTCGCTCACCGCCACGCCGCGCTCGACCAGCTGGGCCCGGGCCCTGGGCAGATCGGGCACGACCAGTTGGAGGCCCTTCAGCGAGCCCGGCGGCATGTCCGGCAGCACCCCGGTGCCGATGACGATCGAGCAGCCCGAGCCGGGCGGGGTGAGCTGCACGATCCGGGCGTCGGCGCTGACCACCGTGTCGTGGTCCACGACGAAGCCGAGCTGGTCGGCGTAGAACGCCTTGGCCCGGTCCACGTCGGAGACCGGTACGACCACCACTTCCAGGGTCCAGTTCACACATGTTGTTAGCCCGCCCGGCGGCCCGCGTCAAGGACCACGGCCCGGACGCACGCGAGGCCCCGGCGAACCGCCGGGGCCTCGCGTGGCTCAGGGAACGTCAGCAGGCGTACGCCTCCAGGCGCTGCGCCCGCTCCGGGTCGCGCAGCTTCAGCAGGGTCACCTTCTCGATCTGCCGGATCCGCTCCCGGGACAGGCCGAACTCCCGGCCGACCTCGTCGAGCGTGCGCTGCCGGCCGTCGTCGAGACCGAACCGCAGCCGGATCACCGCCTGCTCCCGCTGGGAGAGGGTGGCCAGCACGATGCTCACCTCGTTGCGCAGCTCGCCCTGCGCGGCGACGTCGCCCGGCTCGGCGCTCGGGTCCACCGCGGCCACGAAGTCACCGAGCGCGCTCTCGCCGTCCTCGCCGACCGCCTGGTCCAGGCTCACCGGCTCCCGGTCGTACGAGATCAGCTCGATCACCTGGAACTCCGGGATGTCCATGGCCCGGGCGACCTCGGCGACGGTGGGCTCGCGGCCCAGCGAGACGGACAGCTCGCGGCGGGCCCGGACCATGCGGTTGACCTGCTCGACCATGTGCACCGGGATGCGGATGGTGCGGGCCTGGTCGGCCATCGCGCGGGTGATCGCCTGCCGGATCCACCAGGTGGCATAGGTGGAGAACTTGTAGCCCTTGGCGTAGTCGAACTTCTCGACCGCGCGGATCAGGCCGAGGTTGCCCTCCTGGATCAGGTCGAGGAACGCCATGCCGCGACCGGTGTAGCGCTTGGCGATGCTGACCACCAGGCGGAGATTCGCCTCCAGCAGGTGGTCCTTCGCCGCCCGGCCCTGCGCGACGATCAGCTCCAGGTCGGCCCGCAGCTCGGCGGAGACCGGGGTGCAGGTCGCCAGCTTCTCCTCGGCGAACAGCCCGGCCTCGATCCGCTTGGCCAGGTCGACCTCCTGCGCGGCGGTCAGCAGCTTCGTCCGCCCGATCCCGTTCAGGTATGCCCGGACCAGGTCCGTGGAGACGCCGCGCTCGTCCGTGGCGTCGAGGTCGGTCAGGGTGTCGGTGGCGTGGTCGGCCTCGGTGGTGCCGGCCGGGCGCATCCGGTGCTCCATCATCTGCAGGGCCATCTCGTCTTCTCCCCGTGTCCACGTCTGTGCCGCTCGTTCCGGCCCAGTGGTGCCGGTGTGACACACAGCTTGGCGGGCGGGGCGTGAAACGGGAGTGAGGCGATCGGGGACCCGACACGAATCCGGTCCGGGTCCTGCACACGGTGCGCGTGTTGTCGCCCAGCGTTCCTTGTCAGGTGCGGTTACCGTGCCAGCGGTCGGCCAGTGGGGCCGGCGCCGCCGGCGACGTCGGCGCACCGGAACAGGTTTTGGAGGGTGTCGTGGTCTTCAAGCGGCTCATGCAGGCGATGGGCGTGGGTGGCCCGTCGGTGGAAACGGTCCTGGCGAACCCGAACTGCCGCCCCGGCGGCCAGTTGGAGGGCGTCGTCCACGTGGCCGGCGGCGAGCACCCCGTCGACATCTCCTACGTGTCCCTGGGCCTGGTCACCCGGGTCGAGGTGGAGAGCGGCGACAACGACTACGAGACCACGCAGGAGTTCCACCGGCAGGCGGCGACCGGCGCGTTCCGGCTGGAGCCCGGCCAGCGCCACGACATCCCGTTCCGCTTCGCCGTGCCGTGGGAGACGCCGCTCACCGAGCTGTACGGGCAGCACCTGCACGGGATGACGATGGGGCTGCGTACGGAGCTGGAGGTGGCTCGCGCGGTCGACAAGGGCGACCTGGACGCGGTGGCGGTGCACCCGCTGCCGTCCCAGCAGCGGATCCTGGAGGCGTTCCTGCGGCTGGGCTTCCGGTTCGCCCGGGCCGACGTGGAGCGCGGCCACATCTACGGCGTGCGGCAGAGCCTGCCCTTCTACCAGGAGATCGAGTTCCACCCCGCCCCGCAGTACGCCGGCGCGATCAACCAGCTCGAGGTCACCTTCGTCACCGACCCGCAGCAGATCCAGGTGGTGCTGGAGCTCGACAAGCGCGGCGGCCTGTTCACCGAGGGCCGGGACGCCTTCGGCCGCTTCACCATCGACCACGCCACCGCCGAGCGCACCGACTGGACGGCCCAGCTCGACGCCTGGATCCGCCAGTCGCTCCAGCGCCGCGGGCTCTTCTTCTGATCCGCCCACCCGTCCGGGCCGGCGCGACGACGGGTGGATCACGAGGTCGGCGGCGTCGGAGGAGACCGACGCCGCCGCCCACCTCATGGTCGGCGGACAGGGCAGGGGCTACAGGTCGAGCAGGACCGTACGCGGTCCGACGTTGACGCTCTCGACCAGCATGTGGGCGCGGAATCGGCCGGTCTCGACCTTCGCGCCCCGGGCACGCAGCGCCTCCACGACCGCCGTCACCAGCGGCTCCGCCACCTCTGCCGGGGCCGCCGCCGTCCAGCTCGGACGGCGCCCCTTGCGGGCGTCGCCGTAGAGGGTGAACTGGCTGACCACCAGGATCGGCGCGCCGGTGTCGGCGGCGGACCGCTCGTCGTCGAGGATGCGCAGCTCGTGCACCTTGCGGGCCATCGTGCGGGCGGTCTCGACGGTGTCGGAGTGGGTCACCCCGAGCAGCACCAGCAGCCCGTCGTCGATCGCGCCGACCACCTCGCCGTCGACCGTCACGCCCGCCCGGCCGACGGTCTGCACCACGGCCCGCATCAGCCGGACACCGGCTCGATGAAGCCACGCTCGACGAGGTGCGCCACGATCGGGCCGGCGGCCTCGGCCAGCTCCTCGGGGGCGACGTCGTGCGCGGCCGCGAGCAGGGCGAGCTGGTCGCGCAGCGGCAGCCGCCCGTCGGCCCCGCCTACCAGGGCGAGCACCAGGGGGTCGATCTCCTCCGTCCAGCGCAGCCCGTGCGGCATGGCCAGCACCTGCCGGTCCACCGCCCAGCCCTCGTCGCCCATCGTGGCCTCCTGCCGGAGCTGGAGGCCGTCAGCCGCCCGGTAGCGCGCGGCGAGCAGCCCGTCGGCGTCGTGGGCGCGCAGCCAGTCCTGGCGGTCGAACCAGGCGCCGATCCGGTCGCCCAGCGGCGCCTCCACCCGCTGCCGCAGGTCCTCCACCCGGATCACCGGGGCGTCGTGGCCGGAGCGGCGCAGCGAGACGATGCCGAAGCCGACCGCCTCCACCTTGTGCGCGTCGAACCAGTCCAGCCAGTCCGCCATCCGCTGCGGGTCGGCGGCCTCGCCGACATCGGTGAGCCACAGGTTGACGTACGCCATCGGGTCCGCCACCTCGCGCTGGACGACCCAGGCGTCCAGCCCGGTGCCGGCGAACCAGCCGGTCACCCGCTCGGCCCAGTCCTCGCCCGCGACGTGCACCCAGTTGGCCAGGTACTGCATGGTGCCGCCCTCGGTGAGCAGACCGGGCGCGGCGGCGGCCAGCTCCGCGCCGATCGCGTCGCCGACCCGGCCGGAGTCGCGGTAGACGTGCGTGGTGGTGCCCGGCCCGACCACGAACGGCGGGTTGCTCACCACCAGGTCGAAGCGGCGCCCGGTGACGGGGGCGACCAGGTCGCCGCGGAGCAGCTCCCAGTCCTGGCCGTTGAGCGCGGCGGTGGTGGCGGCGAAGCGCAGCGCCCGCTCCGAGACGTCGGTGGCGGTCACCCGCCGGGCGTGGGTGGCCAGGTGCAGCGCCTGCACGCCGGAGCCGGTGCCCAGGTCCAGCGCGGTCTCCACCGGCCGGCGGACGGTCGCGCCGATCAGCGTCTGGGTCGCCCCGCCGATGCCGAGGACGTGGTGGGCGTGCAACGGGCGGCCCGGGCGGGCGCTCGCGGGCACGTCGGCCAGCACCCACCAGTCGTCCCCGTACGGCTCCAGATCCAGGCCCATCCGCAGCCCGTCGCCGTGCCGCTCGACCAGGCCCCCGGCGAGCGCCTCGTCCAGCGACAACGGCGCGAGCGCGGCGGCCACCGCGGCCTCCGGCTCGGTCTGCTCGCAGACGAACACCCGGATCAGCGTGCCGAGCGGGTCGCGGTCCTCGGTGGCGCGCAGCGCGGCCCGGAAGTCGTTGCGGGCCACCCCGCCGGTGGCCTGCGGGCCGAGTCGGGTGGCGATGCCGTTCGAGGTGAAGCCGGCCCTGGTCAGCGCGGTCCGCAGCGCCTCGACGCCGGCGGGGGAGAGCAACATGTCGTGTCCGTCCACGCCGTCATCCTGCCTGGCGCCGTGCGCCGGCGTTCGACCACCCGGGAGATCGGCCGGTCGCCGTCCCCGGCGTCCGGTCACCTCGGCAGCCACGTCCCCACCCGTGGCATGACCGACCCCGGCGCCGGCTCGCCCGGCCGCCGGCCGTCGCCGTCAACCGACCCCCACCGGCCACGCGGACCGCCCGCCCGGACAGGCCGGTCCGCCGTCGGTCCCCAAGTCGCCGCCCGGTCGGCCGCTGGATCCACCGCCCCGTCGGCCGGGAGATCCGCCGTCCGGATAGTCAGGAGATCCGGTGCCCGGACGGTCGGGGGATCCGGCGCCCGGCGCCACCGTCGCCAGCGCGCGCCGGTCGGCGGCCCGTGCCACCAGCCAGGTGTACGCCAGCAGCACGAGCACGTCGACCAGCACCAGCTGCCACGGCGCGTCGGCCATCGTCTCGTCCACGGCCAGCCCGCCGAACGCCGCGGCCAGACCGAACGCGCTCACGTTGTTGACCACGTGCAACGCGACGGCCGCCTCCAGGCCGCCGGTGCGCACCGTGAGCCAACCGCAGAGCAGACCCATCACGACCAGGTCGGCGAAGCCCCAGACGGTGCCCCAGCCGTGCGCCGCGGCGAAGAGCACCGCCTGCACCACCATCCCCGGCCAGGGCGAGCGCAGCCACGTCCCGAAGGCCTGGAGCAGCCAGCCGCGGAACAGGTACTCCTCGGCGGCGGCCTGGAACGGGACCAGCGCGACGACCATCAGCAGGCCGGCGACGAAAGCGGGCCAGCCGACCCAGGCGTCGAGCGGGCCGAGGAGGACCATCTCGTCCCCGGTGGCCCGCAGGAGCAGGTGGGTGCCGACCAGCATGACCGTGATCGCCGGGGCGGCCGTCAGCAGGCAGCTGCCCAGCCAGCGCCACCGGACCCGGCCGAGCACGGAGGAGAGGCCGCCGGCCGGCCGGCGTTCCACCCAGCGGGCGACGGCCATCGTCAACGGCAGGGCCACCGCCACCGACAGCACCAGCAGGGCGGTGTCCACGACGGGGCCGAAGACGGGCAGCCCGTCGGCGTCCGTCGGCGTACCGGTGACCTCGGCCACGACGGCGGCGACGCCGAAGAGCGCGCAGCCGACGAGCAGCGCGCCGCCGAGCAGGGCGAGGACGCCGACGAGCGACCGCCACCATCGCTGCCGGCCGGTCCGGGCCAGCCGGTGGTACGGGGCACCCGGGGGAGTACTACTGATCATGGGTGCAAGCCTGCCGCCGCCGACGGGCCGGCGGGTCGACGTGCGGACCGAATTCGGCACCACCCTGGGGTATAGGCCACCTCGTGCCCGCGGGCGACGTGACCGGTCGGCGGGCCTCCGTAGGGTTGCCCTCATCATGACTCTCCTGCGGACCTGGTTGCTGCCGTCGGCGCTGGTCGGCGCCCAGCTCCTGCTCTGGCCCGGCCTGCCGCTGCTGCGGGGCGACGCACCGGACATCACGGTGACCTCGGCGGGTCTGGTCGCCGCCGTGGTCACCCTCCTGGCGCTGGGCTGGCGGCAGCGTCGGCCGCTCCCGGCGCTGGCCGTGGTCCTGGCCGCGCAGACCCTCGGCCGGCTGGGCGCCTCTCCCGACGACCTGCTGGTGCTCAGCCTCGCCGAGCTGGTCGCCATCTGGTCCGTGGCCGTCCGGGCGCCCGGCCGGGTGGTGCGCGTGGCGCTGGCCGTCAGCGCCCTGTGGGTGGCGTCGGTCAACCTCCCTCGCTTCGACACCGCCGCGTCCTACCTGGGGGAGGTCGTCGTCGCCGTGCTCGGCTACCTGCTGGCTGCGGGTCTCGGGCGCAGCCGCCGGCACTGGATGACCGGGCGGGCGGCGGTGGCCGGCCGGCTCGTCGCCGTCGAGGCGGAGGCCCGTCAGGCGGCGGAGACCGAACGCCATCGGCTCGCCCGGGAGCTGCACGACGTCAGCGCCCACCACCTCACCTCCATCGTGGTGACGGTGGGAGCGGCCGAGCGCCTCGCGGCCCGGCGTCCGGAGCTGGCCGCGGAGGCGGTGGAGTTCGCGGCGCGTACGGGGCGGGAGACCCTGGTCGCGCTGCGCCGCCTGGTCGCGGTGATCAGCGACGACACCGAGGCGCAGCGGCCGCTGCGGCGGCGGCTCGACGACCTGGTCGCGGGCTTCCACCGGCTCGGCCAGCCGGTGCGCCTGGACCGGGCCGGTCCGGAACCGCCGGCCGCCCTGGCCGGGGTCGTCCACGCCGTCGTCCGGGAGTCCCTGACCAACGTCGTGCGGCACGCCGCCGGAGCCGACGTCTCGGTCCGGGTCGCGGTCGACGCCGGGACCGTCACGGTCACGGTCGCCGACACCGGCGTACCGGGGCCGACGGCCGCCTTCACGCTGGGCGCCGGGCGGGGGATCAGCGGCCTGCGGGAGCGCGTCGCCGCCCTGGGCGGCACCCTGCGAGCCGGCCCGGACGGCGACGGCTGGCGGGTCGAGGCACGGCTGCCCGTCGGGGCGGATCCCGGCAACCTGCCGGCCGGGGCGGATCCCGGCGGCCTGCCGTCGCCGGTCCGGTCGGAGAACGGCCGGTCCCTGGTGACCGCCGCGCTGGTCGGCAACGCGCTGGTGCTTCCGGTGGCCGCGGCCCTCGTCTCGGTGGAGACCGACGCCGACCTGGCGGGGCTGCGCGACCCGACCGTCCTGCTCCAGCTCCTGCTGCTCTCCGTGGCGCACGCCGCGCCGCTGGCGTGGCGGTGCCGCCGACCGTGGGCCACGTTCGCGGGCGTCGCCGGGACCGCGCTGCTCTGGCCGGTCACCGCGCTGCTGGTCGGGCTGCCCCGGGGTGCGGAGTTCGTGCTGCTGACCGCCGGCTTCGCCGACCTGGCCGCCGTCTGGGCGGTGGCCGCGTACGCCCGACGGGCCGGCCCGACGTGGCTGGCCGCGCCGGTGGCGGCCACGGTGCTCGCCGTGGGCCTGGTCGGTACGGCGGCGGCGGACGGCTCGGTCGCCGGGGAGCCCGTGCACGTTCCCGTCACCGTCTTCATGACCGTGTTCGTCGCCGGGCTGCTGCTGGCGCCGATGCTGCTGACCTGGGGCGGCGGCGCGCTGGTCCGGGGCCGGTGGCGGCGGGTGCTCAGCCGGGAGGACGACGCCCTGGCCGCGGCGACCGCCCGGTCCTTGGCGGCGGCCCGGGCCGAGCGGGAACGGGTCGGTGCCGGACTCCGTTCGGCGGTGCTGGACCGGGCCGGTCGCCTGGTGGTCGTCGCCGACCAGGGCCGGCTCGCCGAGATCCTGGTCGAGGCACGGGCCACGTTGGCCGCGATGCGCGGCCTGCTGGACGACCTGCGCGCCGACGAGCGGCCGACGCCGCACGGTCCGCAACCGACCCTCGCCGACGTGGGCGGGCTCTGCGCGTCGCGGCAGGCGCACGGCCGCGACGTCCTGCTGGACGCGCCGGCGACCGTGCCGGCCCTGCCGACCGACGTGGACGTGTCGGCGTACCGGCTGGTGGAGGCCGCGTTGGACGCGGGCGTCGGGCCGGCCCGGGTGGTGCTGCGGCTGGCCGGCGGTGAGCTGCGGGTGTCGGTCACGGGCCTGCCCACCGCGTCGGACCCGCTGGTCGTCGCCGGGCTGCGGGCCCGGGTCGACGCGCTCGGCGGCCGGCTCGCGCTGCGCCGTGGCGAGCTGCGGGCGCGGCTGCCGCTGCCGCTGGTCCCCGTGGCCGCCGCCCGGCCCGGGCAGCGGGGGGATCGAGTGCCGGAGGAGGCGCGATGATCAAGGTGCTGGTGGTGGACGACCAGCCGGTGGTCCGGGCCGGGTTCGCGGCGATCGTCGACGCCGAACCGGACCTGACGGTGGTCGGGGAGGCCGCCGACGGCGCCGACGCGCTCGACCAGGCCGCCCGGAGCCGACCGGACGTGGTGTTGATGGACATCCGGATGCCGGGGATGGACGGCCTCACCGCCACCGCCCGGCTGACCGCCGACCCGGCCGGCCCCCGGGTGCTGGTGCTGACCACCTTCGACCTGGACGCCCACGTGTTCGAGGCGCTGCGGGTGGGTGCCTCGGGCTTCCTGCTCAAGGACGCCCAACCGGTCGACCTGCTGCACGCGATCCGGGTGGTGGCCGCCGGCGACGGGCTGCTCGCACCCACCGTCACCCGCCGGCTGATCGACGCCTTCGCCACCGGGGCACTCACCCCGCCGGCGGAGCCCGCCGAGCTGGCCGCGCTCACCGCACGGGAGCGTGAGGTCTTCGTCCGGCTGGCGGCCGGGCTGACCAACGCGGAGATCGGCGCGCAGTTGGGCGTCGCGACCGGCACGGTGAAGGCGCACGTCAACGCCCTGCTGGGCAAGCTGGGTGCGCGGGACCGGGTGCAGGCGACGATCCGTGCCTACGACCTCGGGCTCGTCCGGCCCGGCACCCGGCGGTCACCCGCGTAGGGGCGCCGGAAGAGCACACCCCCCGGGGCCGGGCGGCGACGCCCTGCCCGGTGCCGGTGGCTGCCGGCGGGGAAGGCGCGGGCGGATCGGCGCGGCCCCTCCGCCCGGCCTCCGCCATTGGGCAGGATGGTCCCATGACGCTCGCGCTGCCCATCGACCCCGAGGCCAACCGGCTGCTGGAGCGCAGCCCGCTGGCCCTGCTGCTGGGGATGGTCCTCGACCAACAGGTGACGATGGAGAAGGCCTTCTCCTCGCCGTACGTGCTGACCCAGCGCCTCGGACGGGACCTGGACGCCCGGGAGATCGCCGACCACGACCCCGAGGCCCTGGTGGCCCTGTTCGCCCAGCCGCCGGCGCTGCACCGGTTCCCGAAGGCGATGGCGGCCCGGGTGCAGGAGGTGTGCCGGGTCCTCGTCGACCGGTACGACGGCGACGCCGCCCGGCTCTGGTCCGACGTCGCCGACGGCCGGGAACTGTTCCGCCGTATCGCCGAGCTGCCCGGCTTCGGCAGGCAGAAGGCGCAGATCTTCCTCGCCCTGCTCGGCAAGCGGTTCGGGGTCACGCCCGAGGGCTGGCGGGAGGCGGCCGGCGGGTACGGCGACCCGGACGCCCACCGGTCGGTGGCGGATGTCGTCGACACGGAATCGCTGCGCCAGGTGCGTGACTACAAGCAGCAGATGAAGGCGGCGGCGAAGGCGAAGGCCGCCCAGGGCTGACGCCGCTGCGCGGCGAGGCCGGTGGACGGGAGTCCAGGGCGGCCCCGTGCGGGCCGGGGCCAGGCGGCGGTCGTGGGTGTGCCTCGGTGCGGTGCCGTCAGGCGGTCGTGGGTGTGCCTCGGTGCGCCGCGACGTCAGGCGGCGGTCGGGCGGGACAGGGCGGCCAGCGCCCGCCGGACGTCGGCGAGGGAGACCGTCGCCGAGTCGTCCAGGTCGGCCAGGCCGGCCTCGATCCACTGCCGCATCAGGGTGGTGACCCCGATGCCGCGGGCGTCGGCGGCCGCGCGGACCCGCTCGTACGTCTCTAGGGGCAGGCGCACCGAGCGGCTGACCATGGGGGTGTCGGTGTCGGGGGTGGGCAGCTCCACCGGCTGGCTCTCGTCGATCAGCTCCGCGAGCCGGTCACCGCCGCTGTGGAACTGCTTGGTCGCGTCGTTACGGTTCATCGTCACCGCCTCCTCATCGGCGAGATCTCCGCACGGCCTCGTCGTAGCGCTTCGCCTCGGCGTCGCTGAGCTCGCGGGCGGAGAGGATGTCCCAGTCGTTGTCGGTGCCGTCGGCCTCGGCGAGCAGCACGGCCAGCCGGCGCCCCCGGCGGGCGGTGGCGTAGACGACCATCACGTCGTCGCCCAGGTGACGGATCACCCGGCGGGTGCTGTGCAGCGCCTCCCAGACTTCCCCGGGCGTGACGTCGTAGACCCTCAGGTTGGCCAACGCCTCGTCGGTGAAGCTGAACCTGCTGCCCACGGCGCGAGCGTACCACGGATGTAACACGAACCCGGCTCTGCCGATTTTCGCTGATCACGCGTTCGAGGTGACAGGATGAGGCGTAACCCCCTCGAGGAGGTCCGTGGTGAAGCGTCAGGCGTACCAGCCGATCCTGATCACCGACGCCTCGCGCAGCCAGGACGACCAGCTCACCAGCCGTCAGCGGCGCTACGTGCTGATGATGGGGATCCGGGTGGCATGCGTGATCGTCGGTGCCGTCCTGGTCGGCGTGCAGGCCCCGCTGCTCTGGCTCTGGCTGCCGCTGGTGGCCCTCGGCATGGTGCTCATCCCCTGGCTGGCGGTGCTGCTGGCGAACGACCGGCCGCCGAAGGAGCAGCACCGGCTGGCGTCCCGGTTCCAGCCGCGGCACCGCGACGAGACCCCGCCGATGAGCCTGACCGCCGAGGAGCGGCCGCACAAGGTGATCGACGCCGAGCCCTGACCGACCCGCTCCCCGCCCCGCCCGCCCACTCCCTCCACGATCTTGCAGTTCCTGCCCAGACAAAAGCCGCTAGAAGGGGCAAATGCGGGGCAGCAACTGCAAGATCGCCGCGTCTGAGGGGCGAGTGGGGCGAGTGGGGGCGGGGTTCGGGGTTCGGGTCAGGGGGTGGGGCGGGCGCCGACCTGCGAGACCGCCAGGGCGCCGAGGTCGCCCGCGCGGCGCAGCGCCACCTTCGGGCCCGCGCCGGCGAGCCAGGCGGCCAGCAGCCCGGCCGCGAAGGCGTCCCCGGCCCCGGTGACGTCCACCACCGCCACCCGGCGGGCCGGCGCCATGGCGACCGTGGCGTCCCGGTCCACCCAGACCGCCCCCGCCGCGCCCTGCTTGACGACGATCCGCCGGGCGGAGGCCGACAGCACCCGCCCCTGCGCCGCCGGGTCGAGCCCGCCGGCCAGCACCGTCGCCTCGTCGGCGTTGACCAGGAGCAGGTCGACCCCGCGTACCCAGGACAGGAAGGCCGCCGCGCCGACCCGCCGCAGCGGCGCCGCGGAGGCCGCGTCGACGCTGGTGGTGAGCCCGCGCTCGCGGGCGGCGGCCAGCGCGCGGAGCCCGGCCGGGCGGGACCCGGCGTCCAGCAGGGTGTACGCGGACAGGTGCAGGTGCCGCGCGTCCGGCGCGGCGGCCAGCGCCGCGTCGACGTCCGCCGGGGCCAGCCGCAGGTTCGCGCCCCGTTCGGTGATCATCGTCCGTTCCCCGGCGGTGGCCAGCACGATCACCGTGCCGGTGGCGTGCTCCGGGTGCCGCGTCACCGCGCAGTCGACCCCGGCCCGCTCCAGCTCGGCCACCCGCTCCCGCCCCTGGCCGTCGTCGCCGACCGCGCCCACCAGCGTCACCGGCACGCCCTGGGCGGCGAGCCAGGCCGCGGTGTTGGCGGCCTGTCCGCCGCCGCTGAACCGGATGGCCGCCGGCGTGTCGGACCCGGTGGCCGGCGGCCCGTCCAGCACCGCCACCACGTCGGTGATCAGGTCGCCGACGACGAGGACGCGGCCTGCGGTCATGCGTCGGCGCGACGGGCGGCCGCGGCGACCGCGATCCGGGCGGCGAGGTCGGCGTTGCGCAGGATGATCCGGACGTTCACCGCCAGGCTCGCCCCCTCGGTCGCCGAGTGGAAGTGGGCGAGCAGGTAGGGCGTCACCGCCTTGCCGGTCACCCCGTCGCGCTCCAGCAGCGCCAGCCCGTCGGCGAGCGTCCGGTCGTGCAGCTCCGGGTCGAGCTGCTCGTCGGCCGGCAGCGGGTTGGCCACGATCAGGCCGCCGTGGTGCACGCCGTGCTGCTCCCGGGCGGCCAGCGCGTCGGCGACCTGCTCCGCGGAGTCCAGCGACCAGTCCAGGTCGAAGCCGCCGTCGGTGATGAAGAAGCCGGGGAACCGCCGGGTCCGGTAGCCGACCACGCCGACGCCGAGGGTCTCCAGCCGCTCCAGGGTGGCGCCCACGTCGAGGATCGACTTGACGCCGGCGCAGACCACCGCGATCGGGGTCCGGGCCAGGGTGACCAGGTCGGCGGACTCGTCGAAGGTCTGCGCGGCCTCCCGGTGCACCCCGCCGAGGCCGCCGGTGGCGAACACCCCGATGCCGGCGGCGGCGGCCACCGCGCTGGTCGCGGCCACGGTCGTGGCGCCGTCCGCGCCGGTGGCCGCCGCCACGGCGAGATCGCGTACGGAGAGCTTGGCGACCCCGTCGGCGGTGGCGAGCCGGGTCAGCTCCGCGTCGTCCAGGCCCGCCACGAGCCGGCCGCCGACCATGCCGATGGTCGCCGGGACCGCGCCCGCGTCCCGGACCGCCTGCTCGATCTCCCGGGCCACCCGGAGGTTGTCCGGCCGGGGCAGGCCGTGCGAGACGATGGTGCTCTCCAGGGCGACGACGGGGCGTCCGGCGCGCAGCGCCTCGGCCACCTCGGCGCCGTAGTGGATGTGAAAGTCGGTCACGTCACCACCGTACGGCCTCCGCCGGGGGTGGCCTGAAGTGGACCGGGCCACGGTGACCTGCCAGACTTGACGGTTGGAGGTGTAGAAGTGAGCACACAGGTTCTCGAGCGTCCGGAGCTGAAGGACGCCGACACCGGTCCCGAGATGTTCCACTACGTGCGCAAGGAGAAGATCGCCGAGAGTGCCGTCATGGGCACCTTCGTCGTCGCGCTCTGCGGGGAGACCTTCCCGGTGACCAAGGCCGCCAAGCCCGGCTCGCCGGTCTGCCCGAAGTGCAAGGAGATCTACGACTCGTACGGCGAGTGAACCAGGGCGGCCGTCCCGGCCGCCCACGTAACCTGCGGCGGTGACCACCTCCACCGCCCTGCTCCTCGCCGACCTCACGGGGGTGGCGGTCTTCGCCGCCTCCGGGGCCTCCGCGGCGGTGGCCAAACGGCTCGACCTCTTCGGCGTCGTCTTCGTCGGCTTCGTCGCCGCGCTCGGCGGCGGGATCTTCCGGGATCTGGCGATCGACGAGGTGCCGCCGCTGGCCTTCGCCGACTGGCGGTACGCCGCCACGGCCGCCGTCACCGCCGCCGCCGTCTTCTGGCTGCACCCCCAGTTCGCCAGGCTGCGCACCACCGTGCTCGTGCTGGACGCGGCCGGGCTGGGGCTGTTCACCGTCACCGGCACGGTCAAGGCCCTCGACGCCCAGGTGCCGGCGGTGGGGGCGTGCGTGATCGGCATGCTCACCGCGATCGGCGGCGGCCTCGGGCGGGACCTGCTCACCGCCGAGATCCCGGTGGTGCTGCGGCGCGAGATCTACGCGGTCGCCGCGCTCGCCGGCTCGATCGCCGTGGCGCTGCTGGACGCGCTCGGGCACGCCAACGCCGCCTGGCTGACCGCGGCGGCGGCGTTCGTCTTCCTGTTCCGCCTGGTCGCCCTGCGCCGGCGCTGGTCGGCCCCGATCGCCCCCCTCCGCCCCCCACGTACCCAAACCCCCGGCCCCCACCCCTAACCCCCGCCCCCGCGCCTCCGCCCGCGATCTTGCACTTTCTGCCCGGTCAAATGCCGCTCAAGGTGCGAAGCGGGGGCCGAAGGTGCCAAGATCGCGGGGTCGTCACCGAGGCGATGCCGGCGGGTCGCGGGTGGGGCGGGTGTGAGTCGCGTGGTGTCGGCTGGGTCGGGCGGGCCCCGCTGGTTATGCTGAGTCGGCCTTCGCGGCACCATCGGCGCGGAGGCGTTTTCATGGGCGGCGGCACCCGTGGCCCTCGGCCGGGGTCCGCCCGTTTCAGGCGGTCGGAGAGGAGCTTCGCGTGGCGGCCCGGTTGCCGGCGATCGAGACGTTTCCGGCACTGCGCGCGTGGCAGCGCAAGGCACTGGTGGAGTACCTGCGCCGGCGCGACCCCGACTTCACCGCCGTCGCCACCCCGGGCGCCGGCAAGACCACCTTCGCCCTGCGGATCGCGGCCGAGCTGCTCGCCGACGGCACCGTCGAGGCGGTCACCGTGGTGGCCCCGACCGAGCACCTGAAGACCCAGTGGGCGCAGTCGGCGGCCCGGGTCGGCATCCAGCTCGACGCCGCCTTCCGCAACGCCGACCTGCACTCCGCCGCCGACTTCCACGGCGCCGTCGTGACGTACGCGCAGGTGGGGATGGCACCCCAGGTGCACAAGCGGCGCACCCTGACCCGGCGCACGCTGGTCATCCTCGACGAGATCCACCACGCGGGGGACAGCCGCTCCTGGGGCGACGGGGTGAAGGCGGCCTTCGAGGGCGCCGAGCGCCGGCTGATGCTCACCGGCACCCCGTTCCGCTCCGACGACAACCCGATCCCGTTCGTCACGTACGAGCGGGGCGGGGACGGCCTGCTCCGCTCCCGCGCCGACTCGGTGTACGGCTACTCCGACGCGCTGCGCGACGGCGTGGTCCGCCCGGTGCTCTTCCTGGCGTACTCGGGGGAGACCCGGTGGCGCACCAACGCCGGGGAGGAGCTGGCGGCGCGGCTCGGCGAGCCGATGACCCAGGACCTCGTCGCGCAGGCGTGGCGTACCGCCCTGGATCCGGCGGGCGACTGGATGCCGCAGGTGCTGCGGGCCGCCGACGCCCGGCTGACCGTGCTGCGCAACGCGGGGATGCCCGACGCCGGCGGGCTGGTGATCGCCAGCGACCAGCAGACCGCCCGCTCGTACGCCAAGCTCATCGAGCAGCTGACCGGCGAACGGGCGGCGGTGGTGCTCTCCGACGACGTGGGGGCCTCCGCGCGGATCGCGACGTTCGCGGCGTCCGACCAGCGGTGGCTGGTGGCGGTCCGGATGGTCTCCGAGGGCGTCGACATCCCCCGCCTGGCGGTCGGGGTGTACGCGACCAGCGCCAGCACCCCGCTCTACTTCGCGCAGGCGATCGGCCGGTTCGTCCGCGCCCGCCGCGAGGGGGAGACCGCCTCGGTCTTCCTGCCCAGCGTGCCGCACCTGCTCGGGCTGGCCAGCGAGATGGAGGCCGAGCGGGACCACGTGCTCGGCAAGCCGAAGGACCGCGAGGGTTTCGACGACGACCTGCTGGAACGCGCCCAGCGTGACGACCAGGCCAGCGGCGAGCTGGAGAAGCGCTTCGCCGCCCTCTCCGCGACCGCCGAGCTGGACCAGGTGATCTTCGACGGCGCCTCGTTCGGCACCGCCGCCCAGGCCGGCACCCCCGAGGAGGAGGAGTACCTGGGCCTGCCCGGGCTGCTGACCGCCGACCAGGTCGCCATGCTGCTGACCAAGCGGCAGCAGGAGCAGCTCGCCGCCCAGCGCCGAAGGGCCGCGCGGCCCGCTGAGCCGGCCGCTGAGCCGGCCGCGGCGCCGCCGGCACCGATGAGTGCCGCCCAGCGCCGGGTCGCCCTGCGTCGGCAGCTCAACGCTCTGGTGGCCGCCCGGCACCACCGGACGGGGCAGCCGCACGGCAAGATCCACGCCGAGCTGCGCCGCCTCTGCGGCGGCCCGCCGAGCGCCCAGGCCACGATCGAGCAGCTCGAGGAGCGGATCGCCACCGTCCAGACCCTCTGACGGCGGACGGCCCCGCACGGCCCGGGCGGTGGCCCGTGGACCCGCCGCCCGGTCCGCGCCCCCGGCGCCCGTCAGGCCGCCCGTGGGCCGGCGGTGTGCGGTCGGGTCCGCCCGTGCCCGCTGTGCCCCGTCAGACCGCCCGTGGGCCGGCGGTGTGCCGTCGGCTCCGCCCGTGCCCGCTGTGCCCCGTAAGGCCGCCCGTGGGCCGGCTGTGGGCTCCGCCCGCCCGTGCCCCCTGGGCCCCGTCGGGGCGCTCGTGGGTTCCGGCCGCGCGCTCCGCGCCCCGCCGCACCCGTCGGGTAGCCCGTGGCCCGGCCGCGCGCTCCGTTCCGCCGCGGCCCGCTGCGGCCGTGGGTCAGACAGTGCGGGGGTACGCAAAAGCCGGCCGGAGGCTCCCCGTTGGGGGCCTCCGGCCGGCTATGTCGTGGGTTTGCGGACTCAGTTCGCCATCAGATCGGCGCCACGCCAGCTGAACTCCGGGTCCGTCGCGTACCGCACGGTGATCTTCACGAGATCCTCCGCGTACTTGTTCGCGTGGTGCCCACAGAACACCAACTCGCTCCCACCCGCCAGAGTGATCCGGAGCTTGCCGGCAGCATTGCAGCGGTCGCACCGTTCATCGGCGGCTGGGGGAGCCACCGTCTCGGGCGGCGGCGTGAGGGTCGGGGTCATCGCCTTCCTCCTCTGGTCGTCACCGATGAACAATCTCTTCGGTCGTTGCTCACCTATCGTGCAACACCCTGTCCCGGCGCTGCCTTCCCTGTGTGCCCGCGGGGGACCGAGGTCACACATGGCAGGGACAGTGTGCCGTGCACCAAGGGTGCCACGTCAACGATCACAATCGTGCAACCGAACGATCACCTTCCGACGTTGCACGTCAGGTGGTCAAAACGACACGTTCGGTTGACGATGGCGATCAGTCCAGGTAATCCCGCAGCACCTGCGAACGCGACGGGTGGCGCAGCTTGGACATGGTCTTGGACTCGATCTGCCGGATGCGCTCCCGGGTCACGCCGTAGACCTGGCCGATCTCGTCGAGCGTGCGCGGCTGGCCGTCGGTCAGGCCGAAGCGCAGGCGTACCACACCCGCCTCACGCTCGGACAACGTCTGCAGCACCTGCTGGAGCTGATCCTGCAGCAGCGAGAACGACACCGCGTCGACCGCGACCACGGCCTCGGAGTCCTCGATGAAGTCGCCGAGCTGGCTGTCGCCCTCGTCGCCGATCGTCTGGTCCAGCGAGATGGGCTCCCGGGCGTACTGCTGGATCTCCAGCACCTTCTCCGGTGTGATGTCCATCTCCTTGGCCAGCTCCTCCGGGGTGGGCTCGCGGCCCAGGTCCTGGAGCAGCTCGCGCTGGATGCGGCCGAGCTTGTTGATCACCTCGACCATGTGCACCGGGATGCGGATGGTGCGGGCCTGGTCGGCCATCGCGCGGGTGATCGCCTGCCGGATCCACCAGGTGGCGTAGGTGGAGAACTTGTAGCCCTTGGTGTAGTCGAACTTCTCGACCGCGCGGATGAGGCCGAGGTTGCCCTCCTGGATGAGGTCGAGGAAGGCCATGCCGCGGCCGGTGTAGCGCTTGGCCAGCGAGACGACCAGCCGGAGGTTGGCCTCCAGCAGGTGGTTCTTGGCGCGCTCGCCGTCGCGGGAGATCCAGAGCAGGTCCCGCTGCATGTCGCGGGTGAGCTTCTCCTCGCCCTCCTCGGCCGCGCGCAGCCGCTCGGCGGCGTAGAGCCCGGCCTCGATCCGCTTGGCCAGCTCCACCTCCTGCTCGGCGTTGAGCAGCGGGACCTTGCCGATCTGCTTCAGGTAGGCCCGGACCGAGTCGGCCGAGGCGGTCAGCTCGGCGTCGCGGCGCGCCTGCTTGAGCGCCTCGGACTCCTCGTCGTCCCACTCGAAGTCGTTGTCGCTGGCCGAGTTGGCGGCGTCGGTCTCGGCGGCCTGGGTCAGCTCGGCCGGCTCCTCGACCACCACGTCCTCGATCTCGGCGGCCAGTTCCTCCGGGTCGATGTCGCCCTCGGCGCCCTCGCCCTTGGCCTTGCCGGCGGCCTTGGCCGGCTTGGCGCCGGCCGCCGCGGCGACCGTGGCCTTGGTGGCCCGGGTGGACCTGGTGGCCTTCGCGGGCGCCGCGGCCTTGGCGGCCACCTCGGCGGTGGTGCCGGTGGCCTTGCGGGCGGCGGCGACCTTGCGCGGGGCGGGCGCGGGGGCCTCGTCGGCGGCGGGCGCCTGCTTCGGGGCGGGCGCGGCGGCCTTCTTGGTCGTCTTGGCGGTGGTGGCCCGGGACGCCGGGGTGGCCGAGCGGGCGGCGGCGACGCGGCGGCGGGTGCTCGCCGAGCCGTCCACCACCACGGTCACTCCCGCCTCGGAGAGCGCCCGCAGGATCTTCTTGGCCTGGGCCGGAGTCACCTCGGCGGACTCGACGGTGCGCGCGAGCTGGGCCGACGTGAGCTGGCCGCCGGCGCTCTGCGCGTGGGCGATCAGGGTGTCGGTGAGCGAGCGAACGTCGGCGCCGGTCTGGCGGGGTTCTGTCACGAATGACCTTCCGGAGGCGAAGCGAGCACGGCCGGGTCGTCCGACGCAGAGCGGTGCACCTTGCCGGGCGATGTGGTTGAAGGACCCCCGTGTCCCGGGCCGGCCGGTCGTTGGCGGTCCGTCGCAGCGTGGGCAGGGGTGAATTGTAACGCCGTCTGCGGCGATCACCCGTCGCCGCACGGTGGACCGGCGGCGGGGACCGCCGATTCGACGTAGATGTGGACTTTGTAAGGATGGTACCGCGCGTGACCCGGAACACCCCGGCCGTGCGGGAAGGGGACGAACGATGGACTGCTCGGCGCCTGCGGAGCTGCTGGAGATCGCGATCGAGGTGGCCCGCGAGGCGGCGGCGACCGCGTACCGGATGCGGGTCGAGGGCGTCTCGGTGGCCGCGACCAAGAGCACGGTCACCGACGTGGTGACCGCCGCCGACCGGGCGGTCGAGCGGCAGGTGGTCGACGCGCTGCGCCGGCTGCGCCCGGGTGACGCCGTGCTCGGCGAGGAGTACGGGGCGGGGGAGACCGGCCCGACCGGCCCCGGCGGGGTGCGCTGGATCATCGACCCCATCGACGGCACGGTCAACTACCTGTACGGGATCCCGCACTGCGCGGTCTCGCTCGCCGCCGAGGTCGACGGCGAGGTGGTGGCCGGGGTGGTGCGCAACGTCAACACCGGCGAGGAGTGGACCGCCACCGTCGGCGGGGGCGCCTGGCGCGACGGCGAGCGGCTGTGCTGCTCCACCGAGACCGACCTCGGCCAGGCGCTGGTCGCCACGGGGTTCGGCTACGACCCGGCGCGCCGGGCGCACCAGGCCCGGGTGGTCGCCGAGCTGATCCCGCACGTCCGCGACATCCGCCGGCTCGGCGCCGCCGCGCTGGACCTCTGCCTGGCGGCGGAGGGGCGGGTGGACGCCTACTACGAGAAGGGGTTGGCCGCCTGGGACCAGGCCGCCGGGGCCCTCGTGGCCACCGAGGCAGGGCTGCTGGTGGCCGGGCTGGGCGGCCTGCCGGCCGGCCCGGACCTGGTGATCGCCGCCCCGTCGGCCCTGTTCAAGCCGCTGCACGACCGCCTCGCCGACCTGGACGCCTCCGGCGGCCCGTGACGGACGCCTCTCCGGCGTTCACGTGGCCGGTATGGCTCCCGCGTCGCGCGGGCGGAGTGCCGCGCCCCGGCCGCGGGCGCGGGGCGGCCCGGCCCGGGGCGCGGCGCCCACCCCCCCGCGCCCCGCGGCCCCCCGGCGCGGGGCGCCGCCGCGCCACGGGGGCGGGGC